>NZ_JBHVBO010000081.1:0-17344 GCF_042668085.1 Isoptericola sp. NPDC057391
GGGCCTTCGTGGATGTCGACGACATCCGTGGTAGCGGGGGCAGGATTTGAACCTGCGACCTCTGGGTTATGAGCCCAGCGAGCTACCGAGCTGCTCCACCCCGCGTCGACTCCCTGAACATTACGGCGTCACCGGACACGAATCAAATCGCATCGGGCGAATGGGACGGAGGTCACACCGGCGCCACCTTCCGGCGGCCTCTCCGGGAACCTCCCCGACAGCCTTCCGACCAGGGCGGACGTCTCCGGGACGACGGCGGGGCCGCCGGTCCGACGGACCGACGACCCCGCGCCTCGCACCCCCCGGCCGGTCAGCCGGCGGCGCCGATCTCCTTCTCCGCGGCGAGCGCGTCCTCGATCGCCTTCTGCAGGCGGTCCTGCGCCTCGCCGTAGGCGGTGAAGTCGCCCGCCTTCAGCGCCTGGTCGCTGTCGGTCATCGCCTCGTTCGCCTCCTGCAGGGCGGCGTTCAGTCGCGCCTGCGGGTCGCCCGTCGGCGCAGTGCCGCCGGTCGGCTCGGTCGACGGCTCCGTGCTGGGCTCCGTGGACGGCTCGGTGCCGGGGTCCGCGGGAGGCTCGGTCGCCCCGTCCCCGCCGTCGACCGGGGCGGTGGGCACCTCCGTCTCCACCTCGCCCCCGGCGTCACCGGCATTCGCGCCGGAGTCGCCGCCGAACACCTGGTCCAGGGCCTCGTCGAGGGTCTCCGCGTACCCGGTCTGGTCACCGAACGCGACCAGCACCCGGCGCAGCAGCGGGTACGCCGTGCCGCCGGCCGACTGGATGTACACGGGCTGCACGTAGAGCAGTCCGCCACCCACGGGCAGGGTCAGCTGGTTGCCGCGTACGACGTTCGACGATCCGCGCTCCAGGATGTTCAGCTGCTCCGAGATCGTGGGGTTCGAGTCGAAGTTGTTCTGCACCTGACCCGGCCCGGGGACGGTCGAGTCCCGTGGCAGCTCCAGCATCCGTAGCTGCCCGTATCCCTCCGCCACCTCGCCCGCGGTGGACCCGGCGTCGCCGTCGGCGGCCAGATACCCGGTGAGGATCTCCCGGTCGGTGTTACCGCCTGGGATGAACGTGCTGGTCAACGAGAACGCCGCGGACTCCTGTCCCGGCATCTGCAGCGACAGGTAGTACGGGGGCTGCTTCGCCGCGTTCGTGCCGGTCGCGCCGCCGGTGGCCACCGGGTCGGCGGGGTTCGCCCAGAAGTCCTGCCCGGAGAAGAACTGCCCCGCGTCCTCGACGTGGTACTGCGTCAGCAGCGTGCGCTGGACCTTGAACATGTCCTCGGGGTACCGGATGTGGCTCATCAGGTCGCCGGAGATCTCCGACATCGGCTCGACCGACGTCGGGAACACGTCGGACCAGGCCTTGAGGACCGGGTCCTCGGTGTCCCACGCGTACAGGGTCACCGAGCCGTCGTAGGCGTCGACGGTCGCCTTCACCGAGTTGCGGATGTAGTTGACCTCCGGCGGCATCTCCACCGGCACGCCCTGGGCGGCGAGCGTGAGGGAGTCCGCGGTCGCCTCCTGCATCGGGCGGCTCGTCGAGTACGGGTACGCGTCGGACGTGGTGTACCCGTCGATGATCCACTTGACGCGCCCGTCGACGACCGCTGGGTACATGCCCTGGTCGAGGGTCAGCCACGGGGCGACCTTCTGCACGCGGGTCATCGGGTCACGGTCGTAGAGGATCTGCGACTCCTCGGTGACTCGGTCGGAGAACAGCATCTCCTGCGAGCCGAACTTCAGCGCGTACAGCAGCTTGCTGCCGAACGACCCGACGGACGGCCCCGCGGTCACCTCTTCCGTGGGGAACGTGGTGTTGACCTGCTGGCCGCCCTGCTCGTCGTCGGCCTGGTAGTCGAGCTCCCAGGGGTCCGCGCCCTCCGGCGCTCCCACGATGGAGTACTCCTCCGTGGACGGGCTGAAGTAGATGCGCGGCTCGTACCCCTTGTCGGTGAGCGCGCCCTGCGTCGGGATGCCGCCCTCGTAGAAGGCGGGCTGCCCGTCCGGGCCGGGCTGCTCGCCGTACGCGGCGACGACGCCGTAGCCGTGGGTGAACACCGTGTGGTCGTTCACCCAGTTGCGCTGGCCGTCGCCCAGGCCGTCGAGGTTCAGCTCGCGCACCGCGATCACGGTGTCGCGGGACTCGCCGTCGATCTCGTACCGGTCCACCGACAGGTTGTCGGCGAAGTTGTAGTACTGCTTGTTCTGCTGCAGCTGGCGGAACGACGGGCTGACGATCTGCGGGTCGAGCAGGCGCACCGACGCCGTGGTGTCCGCGTCCTGGCGCAGCGCGCCCTGCTCGGCCTCCGTCGTGGCGTCGTACGGCTGCGTCTCGATGTCGTCCAGCCCGTACGCCGCGTGCGTCGCGTCGATGTTGCGCTGGATGTAGTCGGCCTCGAGCTCCTGCGCGTTGGGGTTCACCTGGAACCGCTGCACGACGGCCGGGTAGATCCCGCCGATCGCGATCGCCGACACGACCATCAGGCCGACGCCGATGGCCGGCAGGCGCCACGTGCCGCGCACGGCCGCCACGACGAACAGCAGCGCCACGAGCACCGCGACGCCGGTGAGGATCTCCTTCGACGGGATGACGGCGTGCACGTCCGAGTACGACGCACCGTTGTAGGTGGCCGCCGTGCTGCCGCCGTTCGTCGCCGTGAGCAGCGAGTACCGGTCCAGCCAGTAGTTCGCACCGATCACCAGCATGAGCGCGGAACCCAGCACCGCGAGGTGCACGCGGGACGCGCCCGTGGTGCGCGAGGTGCCTGCCGGCACCGGCCCGAGCCGCAGGCCGCCGTACAGGTAGTGCGTCACCAGGGCGGCGATGCCGGCGATGACCACGACCGCCATGAGGAAGCTCACCGCGAACCGCAGCGCGGGCAGCGAGAAGACGTAGAAGCCGATGTCGATGCCGAACTGCGGGTCCCTCTCGCCGAACGAGGAGGGGTTGAGCGCCAGCAGCACGCTGCGCCACTGCGCGGACGCCGCGACTCCGGCGAAGAACCCGACGACGACCGGACCGGCGATGGTCACGACGCGCCGCAGGGGCTCGATCGCCTCGCGGTACTGGTCCAGGGTCGCCTGCTCGGGCGTCGACGGCGCGTAGACGGGGCGCACCCGGTACGCGACGGCGAACGACGAGAACACGGCGGCCCCCATCACCAGGAAGCCGACGACGAACAGGACGCCGCGGGTGATCCACTCCGTCCAGATCACGTTGCCGAAGCCGAGCGCGTCGAACCACATGATCTCGGTCCAGAACTGCGCGAGGAGCAGCAGCGCGACGACGACCGCGGCGATCACGACCAGCGTGATCGCCAGGGGGCTGCGGCGGCGCTTGGCGGGCGGGCCGCCTGGTCGTCGACGGGGTGGGGCAGCGAAGGACACGGTGCGGGCACCTCACTCGTGCTCGGGACGGACGGACGTTCTGGTGTGCAACGTCCCTGTCATCCCTCAGGTTCCCACGCTTCGCCCCCGCGTGGGTGACCGGTCCTTCACAGGCCGGTCACGAGCACGTCGGCAGCTCCGCGCCCTTCCCCGCGCCGATCGCCTCGATCGCCGTCCGCGCGTCGTCGAGGGTGGCCACCCGGGCCACCTGCAGCCCGTCGGGGACGTGCCCGACGACCTCGTCGCAGTTGTCCGCCGGGGCGAGGAACCAGTCCGCGCCGGCCTCGACCGCCCCGAAGAGCTTCTGCTGGATGCCGCCGATCGGCCCGACGATCCCGTCGACGCTCATCGTGCCGGTGCCCGCCACGTGGGCGCCGTCCAGCTCGTCCTCCGGCGTCATCTTCGTGATGATCGCCAGCGCGAACATGGTGCCCGCGCTCGGCCCGCCGATGTCGCCCGGCCGGATGGTCACGTCGACCGGGTAGTCGTACGTCGGGTCGAGGAGGACGCCGAGCGCCGCCCGCCCGTCCCCCTCCGACGTCGTCACCGTGAGGTCCGTCGCCTCGCCGTCGCGCTCGACGCCCAGCGTGACGTCGGCCCCCGACGGCACGTCGTCGAGGCCCGCGAGCAGGTCCTGGTGGGTCGCGACCTCCTGCCCGTCGATGCTGCGCACCACGTCGCCCGGCTCCACGACGCCGTCGGCGCCGGAGCCGGGCACGGTGCCCGCGACGGTGAGGGTCGCCGGCACCTCGTATCCCAGCTCCGTCAGCGCGGCCACGGTCGCGGCCGACTCCGACCCCGCCATCTGCGCCTGGCCGACCTCCTGCTGCTGCTCCCGCGTGGTCTGCTGCGGGAAGATCGACTCGACCGGCTGCACCGAGCGCTCTCGCGAGCCCCAGCCCCACAGCACGTCCCCGAGCAGGACGTCGCCACCGGGCCCGCCGTAGACCGAGACGGTCGTGAGCCGCAGCTCGCCCGTGACGTCGTAGGTCTGCGCGCCCTCGATCTCGACGACCGGCTTCGCGGTGGCGCTCCTGCCGCCGCTCGACGTCTCGCCCGCACCGCCCTGCACCTCCGCCCCCTGCAGGCCGAGCGTGTCCTCCGTCGGCCCCGGGGCGCGGATCGCGTACGGCGTGGGGAGCACGAGGAGGACGGCGGCGAGGAGCGCCGTCGTCAGCAGGGAGACGCCGAGCGTCACGCTGCGTCGCGACGCGCGCGCGGCGGGGAGCGTGTCCTCGTCGGGCGACGACGGGTCGTCGGGCGCGAGGATGTCGCGGTCGAAGGTCACCGGCACATCATCGCCGACGTTCCTGGACGCTGCGCCCGCCGTCGGCCCCGCCCCTCGTCAGGGGCCTCCGGGAGATCTGCGCCCAGAGCGAACTGCCGGAACCCCACGGCCCGGCCGGGCGTCGACGGTGGTTACGGTGAGCCAGTCGGACGACGGCCGCCGTCGCCCGACGTCCCTCCACCGCACAGCCGAGGAGCCCCGCGCATGAGCAACCTTCCCGACGACCCCGAGGGTGCCGAGGAGCGCGAGCGCATGCTGCGCTCGATGCTGGAGGGCTTCTTCGGCGACCGCACCGACGAGGTCCTCGCCCAGATGCGCGCGCAGGGCATCGACCCGGCCGCGCTCGCGGGGATGCCGGGCGCCGGCACGCCCGACCCGGCGACCATGCAGCACGTCCTGGCCCAGGTGCAGCGGCTGCTGTCCGCGTCCGGGGACGGCCCGGTGAACACCGACGTCGCGCACGACATCGCCCGGCAGGTCGCCGTCGCCGAGGGCGACCCGTCGCTCACGGGCGGCCAGGCCAAGGCCGCGACCGACGCGCTCGGGGTGGCGGAGCTGTGGCTCGACGCCGTGACCGACCTGCCGCCCGCCGGCGGCCGTGCCCACGCCTGGAGCCGTTCGGAGTGGGTCGAGGCCACGCTGCCCGCCTGGCACCGTCTGGTGGCGCCGGTCGCGACGTCGGTCGCCGAGGCCCTCGCCACCGTGCTGCGCGACCAGCTCCCCGGGGACCTCGGCGACGCCGACGCGCTCGGCATGCCGGGGCTCGCGGGCCTGCCCGCGGGCGCCCTGGGCGGCGGGTTCGACCCCGCGCAGATGATGCGCCGCCTCGGGTCGGCCGTGTTCGGCATGCAGGTGGGGCAGGCCGCCGGCACCCTGTCGCGGGAGGTGTTCGGCGCCACGGACGTCGGTGTCCCCCTGCTGTCCGAGCCCGCCACCGTGCTGCTGCCCACCAACGTCACCGCGTTCGCCGACGGGCTCGACGCGCCGCTGGAGGAGGTGCGCCACTTCCTCGCGCTGCGCGAGGCCGCGCACGCGCGGCTGTTCACGCACGTCCCCTGGCTCGCGGCGCACCTGCACGGCCTCGTCGAGCAGTACGCGCGCGGCATCACCATCGACCTGGACGTGCTCGAGCAGCAGGTGCGGGACATCGACCCCAGCGACCCCGAGGCGCTGCGCGGGGCGCTGACCGGAGGCGTCTTCGGCCTGCAGCACACCCCCGAGCAGGAGGCCACGCTGCTGCGCCTCGAGACCGCGCTGGCGCTCGTCGAGGGCTGGGTCACGGAGGTCGCCGCCACCGCGGCGCTCCCCCACCTGCCGCACACCTACCCGCTGCGCGAGATGATCCGACGCCGCCGTGCGGCCGGCGGGCCGGCGGAGCACACCTTCGCCACGCTGGTCGGGCTCGAGCTGCGCCCGCGCCGCTCCCGCGACGCCACCGCGCTCTTCGCGCACGTCCTCGCCGAGGGCGGCCCGCAGGCCCGCGACGCCGTCTGGGAGCACCCCGACCTGCTGCCCGGCACCGCGGACCTCGACGACCCCTCCGGCTACTTCACGCGACGCCAGGCGCAGGCGGAGGAGCAGTCGGACGTCGACGCGGCGCTGGCGCAGATCCTGGACGCCGCGGACCGCTCGGGGAAGGACGACGGCGCCGAGGACGGGGACACCCCGGCCCCCTGACCGGGTCGGGCCCGGCGGCCGGGCCCGCGTGACCGTCGGCTCAGCCGGCGGCAGGCTTGTCGTCGGCGAGGGCGGGCGACGCCCCGCCGTCGTCCTGGACGAAGGAGACGCCCTCGAGGAACCCCCGCGCCCGGTCCGTGCGCGGATAGGCCTCGAGGAGCTGCCAGAACGCGGGGCCGTGCCCCGCGTGCAGCAGGTGGGCCAGCTCGTGCAGCAGCACGTAGTCGAGCACCCACTCGGGCATGCCCTGCACGCGCGTGGAGATCCGGATCGAGCCGTCCACCAGCGTGCACGACCCCCAGCGCCGGCCCTGGTGGGGCGACCAGGACACGCTCGTCGGGTGCGCACGACCGTCCAGGTACCGCTCGGAGAGCTCCTTGGCCCGCTCCACGAGCTCGGCGTCGGACGGGCGCCGCCGGCGCTCCTTGTCCTCGAGCCGCGCGAGCATCTTCGCCACCCACTCGCGCTCCTGCGCACGCGAGAAGCGCGCGGGAATGGCCACGACGGTGCGCTCGCCGTCGCGGTACGCGCTCACCGTGGCGGTCCGCCGACGGCTGCGCCGGACCTCCACCGACGTCATCATCGTGTCGTGGGCCACGGCACGACGGTACCGGGGATTCATGAACTTTGTGTGTCAGAACACACGAACCGGGCGTCCGCGAGGGGCGCACGCGGGGCCTGTGGACGACGCCCGGCCGGTCCCCGGCCCGCGTGCCAGGGTGGCCGCATGGCAGACGCCGACAGCCCCACCGCCGCGCCGGCCGCCCGCCTCACACTGCGCCCCGCGACCCCCGTCCTCGACCACGGGGACGGCGAGGTCCAGCTCGGCACGGACCCCCGCTGGAGCCTCGTCCTGTCCGGTCTGGAGGACCACGAGGCGCGGTGGCTGCGCGACGCCGGGTCGCGGCGGCACCGCTCCCTGGACCGCGGCGCCCGGCACTGGGGCGTGAGCCCCGAGCGCCGGGAGCAGATCGTGCGCGCGCTCGCCGACGGCGGGTTCCTCGTCCACGCCCCCGCGGACCGGTCGCCCGAGGCCGTCGGCGACGCCGCACCGGCCTGGACGCCGGACGCCACCGTGCTCGGCGCCCTGCGCCCCGACGGCGCCGGCGCGGCCACGCTCGCCCGCCGCGGTGACCGCGTCGTCGGCGTGCAGGGCCTCGGCCGGACCGGCACCGCCCTGGCCGGCCTCCTCGCGGGCGCCGGCGTCGGCACCCTCGTGCTCGACGACCGCAGCCCCGTCCAGGTGGGCGACCTCGGGCTCGGTGGCCACGCTCCCGGCGACGTCGGCCGCCCGCGGGAGCAGTCCGCCGCCGCGCGGCTCGCGTCCGCGCACCCGAGGCTGCGGGTCGGCAGCACGCTGGCGGTCACGGAGACGGGCCGGCCCCGCCTGCCGGACGCCGTCGTCGTGGTGGAGGCGCACGCCGCCCGCCCCGACCGCTACGAGCGGCTGCTCGGCGCGGGGGTCCCCCACCTCCCGGTGGTGGTGCGGGAGGCCGACGTCGTCGTCGGCCCGCTCGTGCTGCCGGGCCGGTCCCCGTGCGTGGGGTGCTGCGACCGCCACGCCGCCGACGCGGACCGTGGGTGGCCGTTCGTCGCGGCGGACCTGGCACTCCGCCCGGCCGACGACGTCGCCCACGAGACCATGCTCGCTGCGACGGCCGCGGCGCTCGCGGCCGGCCAGGTGCTGGCGCTGCTGGACGGCGCGACGCCCGCGGCCGTGGGGCGGCGCCTGGAGGTCGCGCTGCCCGAGGCGGTACCGCGCGTGCGGGACGTCTCCCCGCACCCGGAGTGCGGGTGCACCACCTTGCCGGCATGAGGACAGGCCCCCGGCGAACCCGCGAAGAGGCGTCCGCACAGGGTGCGGGCGCGCTCTCCGGGGGTTCGCCGGAGGCCTGTCGTGGTTCCTGCCTGTTCAGCACGCCGGGCGTCCCGGGCGCACTGCGCGGTCATGCTGCGACGGTCTCCGACTTCCGGGGCCGGCCGCGACCGCGCTTGCGGGCCACGACCTTGCCGTCGACGAAGACCTCACCACCCCAGACGCCCCAGGGCTCCTGCCGCTCGAGGGCGCCGGCGAGGCACCCGGCCTGCAGCGGGCATCCGCGGCACAGCGCCTTGGCCTCCTCGACCTGGGCGGTGTGCTCGGCGAACCAGAGCTCCGGGTCGTTGGTCCGGCACGGCAGCAGCGCCGCGAACTGGCGGTCGAGCTCGGCCACCTCGGCCGGGCTCTGGGTGAGAGGTTGATGCGGGGTCCAGGGGCCGTTTCCGCCCTGGGGGATCGTGTCGAGCAGCCGCTCGTCCAACAGCTGTGCGAGACGCACGAGTTCCTCCGTCAGGTCCTGGGTGTTGATGTGAACGTCGGTGTTCAGGACCTGCGGGTGGACCTCTGGAGTCAGAGGTCCGGCTCGAACGACCTGGTGGGGTCTTCTTCCCTGAGCGGAAAGACGAAGGCCGCGGGTCCCGGGGGGACTCCGCGGCCTGGATCCGGTTCTAGACCGAATGTCTCCAGGAGGCGGAGTCGGGTGCGATGTGGAGATCGGCGTTGCCTGCTCCGTGCTGACGCGCGCGGAACGGACGGACGGCGTCGAGCTCGCCACGGGCAGACGTGTACCCGGGCGCGCCAGCAGACGCGTTCGCCATCACGATCTGAGTCATCGTGTCCATCTTGTGCACCCACCTCCTCACTGCTCTCGGACCTCCGCCTCTCGGCAGACGCCACTCCGTCTGGGACTCTCCGAGCATAGACGGCCTCGCGCAGGCCGCCACATCTTTTTTCGACTTTTTCTTCGACGAGTTTTTTCGGGCACCCGATCAGGCCCCCGAGGACGTCGCCGCCTCCAGCGGGCCGACGAGCTTCAGGTCGCCCAGGCAGCCCTCCACCGCGGCCGTCACGCCCGCGTCGTCGAGCCCGTCCGGGACGGCCCGGACCTGGAGCCCGCCCTCGCCGCGGCTCGCGACGAACCCCGCGCGGACGAGGCAGTCCACCTGAACCTGCTGCAGGTCCTGCACCTCGGCCTTGGTGATCAGCCCGTCCTCGAGGATCTCGGTGCCGCGCTCCGTCGTGACCCGTTCGAGCGCCTCGGTGAACCCCTCGGGCAGCTCGTGCGCGGCGTGGCCGCCTCCGGAACCGTGGTCGGCGTGTCCGCCGGCGCGCGGGCCGTGGCCGTCGCCCTGGTCGGTCCCCGCCGGCGAGCAGGCCGCGAGCAGGACGGCGACGGCGGCCCCGGCCACCGAGAGCGCCGCGCGGGAGCGGCGCCCGTCGGGCACGAGACGGCGGGCCGGGAACCGGGGCGGGAGCACGGGGGCACCTCTCGTCGGGGACGGACCCCGACAATCTGGCAGCCCCGCGACCGCCACCACAAGACCTTTCGTCAGGCTGGCTCACAAATACGGGGAATGCCCCACCGGGAGCCGGCCCGGGTACGGGATGTGCCGTACCCGCTGCCCCTCAGCCGGCCTGCTCCGCCACGATGGCGAGGATCGTCGGCCCGTACCGGTCGATCTTCGCCGGGCCCACGCCGTTCACGCGCGCGAGCTGCGCCACCGACGTCGGCTTGAGCTCCGCGATGGCGGCCAGGGTGGCGTCCCCCAGCACCGTGAACGCCGGCTTGTCCGTCTCGCGGGCCACCGACAGCCGCCACTCGCGCAGCGCGTCGAACAGAGCGACGTCGTGCTCCCCCGTGAGCTGCTGACGCGCCTGGCCGCGCACCGCGCGCCCGCGACCTCGCCGGTCCGCCGGGTCGTCCGGCCAGAGCCCGTCCAGGAAGCGGGTGCGCTTGCGGGTGGCCCGCCCGCCCGGGTTGCGGGACCGCGCGAACGACAGCTCCAGGTGCTCGCGGGCACGGGTGATCCCCACGTACAGGAGGCGGCGCTCCTCCGCGACCGCCTCGTCCGTCTCCGCGAGCGAGATCGGCATGAGCCCCTCGCTCACCCCCGCGAGGAACACGGCGTCCCACTCGAGCCCCTTCGCCGCGTGCAGCGACGCCAGCGTGACGCCCTCCACGGTGGGCGCGTGCTGCGCCGAGGCCCGCTCCTCCAGCTCGCCCACGAGGGTCGCCATCGTGGCCGGCGCGTCCTCGGGCGCCGCGGCCGCGACGTCGTCGGCCAGCCCGACGAGCGCCTGCATCGCCTCCCACCGCTCGCGCGCGGCGCCCCGTGCAGCGGGCGGCTGCTCGGTCCAGCCGGCGGTGGTGAGCACGTCGCGCACCTGCTCGGGCATGGGCTGGTCCGGGTCGGCGGACCGGGCCGCGCCGCGCAGCAGGACGATCGCGTCGCGCACCTCCTTGCGCTGGAAGAACCGCTCGCCGCCACGGACGAGATAGCTGATCCCGGCGTCCGCGAGCGCCGACTCGAACGCGGCCGACTGCGCGTTGGTGCGGTAGAGCACCGCGATCTCGCTGGGCCGCACGCCCGACGCGATCAGCCGTCCCGCGCGGGCCGCGATCCCCGTGGCCTCCGCGTCGTCGTCGTCGTAGGCCGTGAAGCTCGCGGGCGGGCCCGCCGGACGCTGCGCCACCAGCTCCAGCGCCCCGGGGACCCTGCCGCGTCGCAGCACCTGGTTGGCGAGGTGCACGACCTGCGGCGTGGACCGGTAGTCGCGGACCAGCCGCACCACCTGGGCGTCGGAGTAGGTCCGCGTGAAGTCGAGCAGGTAGTGCGGCGTCGCGCCCGTGAAGGAGTAGATGGTCTGCGACGGGTCGCCCACGACGCACAGCTCCTTGCGGTCGCCCAGCCACTGGTCGAGCAGGAACTGCTGCAGCGGCGAGACGTCCTGGTACTCGTCGACGACGAAGTGGCGGTACTGCGAGCGGACCTCGTCGGCCACCTGCCGGTGCGAGTTCAGCATGTCGGCGAGCATCAGCAGGACGTCCTCGAAGTCGATGACGCCCCGCTCGGTCTTGACGTCCTCGTATGCCGTGATGAGGCGCGCGACCGTCTGGTGGTCGTAGCCCGACGGCGCGGGGCGGTCGTCGACCAGCGCGGCCTTCACGTAGTCCTCCGCCGTGACGAGCGACACCTTGGCCCACTCCACCTCGGACGACAGGTCGCGCACGGCGACGCGGTCGACGCTCACGCCGACACGGCGGGCCGCCTCGGCCACGGCGGGGGCCTTGTGCTCGAGGATCCGCGGCGGGGCACCGCCCACGACGCGCGGCCAGAAGTACCCGAGCTGGCGCAGCGCCGCCGCGTGGAAGGTGCGCGCCTGCACGCCCACCACGCCCAGGTCGCGCAGCCGGGTGCGCATCTCCCCCGCCGCGCGGGCGGTGAACGTCACCGCGAGCACCGACGTCGGCTTGTAGGTGCCGGTGCGCACGCCGTAGGCGATGCGGTGCGTGATCGCCCGCGTCTTGCCGGTGCCCGCACCCGCCAGCACGCACACCGGCCCGGTGAGGGCCAGCGCCACGTCCCGCTGCTCCGGGTCGAGGGCATCAAGGATCGCGTCGGGATGAAGCGGGGCGCTCGGGGAGTTGGTGGTGGTCGACATCGTCTGCGATTCTCGCAGCCGTCGCCGACACGCCGCTCCCGTCGTCCCCAAGCCGTGACACCGGGCCGCGGCACCCCTGATCAGGAGGACCCGATGACCGCCGTCACGCCGCAGCTCCCCGAGCCGGGCACCGTCACGATGTACTCGACCGCGTGGTGCGGGTACTGCCGCCGGCTGCGCACCCAACTCGACTCCGAGGGCATCGGCTACACGGTGATCGACATCGAGGAGCAGCCGGGGACGGCGGCGTTCGTGGAGCAGGTCAACGGTGGCAACCAGACCGTCCCGACCGTCGTCTTCCCCGACGGCTCCGCCGCGACCAACCCGTCGCTGCTCGACGTGAAGTCGCGCCTCGCCGCCTGACGGACGACGGCCGGCGGGCCACGTCAGCCGGGCAGCTCTCCCCCGTACCACTCCTCCACGAGGGCGCGGGCGATCGACGGCCGCCCGGGCAGGCCCACCTCGCCGGCGCGCACGCCCGCGGCCAGCTCGTCCCGGGTGAACCAGCGCGCCGCGGTCACCTCCGCGCCGTCCACCTCGACGTCGGTCGCCACGGCGCGCGCCCGGAAGCCGAGCATGAGGGACGCGGGGAAGGGCCACGGCTGGCTGCCGCGGTACACGACGTCGCCGGGCCCGTCGCCGATCACGACCGACGTCTCCTCGGCGACCTCCCGGCGCACGGCCTGCTCCAGCCCCTCCCCCGGCTCCACGTACCCGGCGAGGGTCGAGTACCGGCCCTCCGGCCAGTGCGCGGCGTGCCCCAGCAGCAGCCGGTCCGCGTCGTCGACGACGGCCATGATCACCGCCGGGTCGGTGCGCGGGTAGACCTCGACGTCCTGCGTCACGCAGCGGCGCACCCACCCGGCCTGCTCGACGACGGTCGGCTCGCCGCACCGCGGGCAGCGCTCGTGCGACGCGTGCCAGGCGGCCAGGGCCACCGCTTCTGAGGCGAGCGCGTCGCCGCGCCGACCGCCCACCTCGCGCAGCCCGGCCCACGCGTGCTCGCGCGCCAGCCGCGAGGCGGGCGCCGCCGGCGAGACGCCCTCGATCCCCACCGCGTCGGCGTCCGCCTCGTCGGGGAGCACCAGGCCGAGCAGGCCCGTGCCGTCCTGCTCGCCGAGGAACAGCCAGCGGTGGCCGGGCACGTGCCCGTCGGGACGGTCGGCGCGCTCGGGCTCGGCCGGGAGGCCGTCCACCGCCGCGACGTCGAGCAGGAGCAGGTCGCCCGAGGCGTCGACGGCGACGCGGCCGCGCAGCACCAGCACGACCCGGGTCGTGGGGTCGCCCAGCAGCCGGGCCACCAGCCCCGGCTCGGCGCGGCGCTCGGCCGCCCGGTCGTGGGTGGCGCGGGTGTAGGAGAGGTCGGGGAGAGCGAAGGGGGCCGTCACGCCTCGACCGTACCCGTGCTCCCGGCCACGGCTCCCGGTGCCCGTCCGGACGACGGCGGACACGCGCGCCGCGATGCTCCCGGGCGGGCCCCGGCACCGTCTACGGTGGGCGGGTGCCACGCAGTCCGCTCGCCCTCGCCGCCCTCGCGACGGCCGCCGTCCCGGGACTGGACGCCCGCTCGGTCCGCCCCGAGGAGCTCCCGGGCGACTACGACGTCGCCGTCGTCACGGCCGACGACGGCGTCGACTGGCTCGTGCGCGCGCCCCGCACCACGATGGCCGGCGCCGCCCTCGAGGCCGAGACCGAGCTGCTCGAGGCGCTGCACCTGTACGTCGACGCGGGCGTGCTGCCCTTTACCGTGCCGCAGGTGGCCGGCTTCGCGCTGCTGCCCGAGGGCGGGCGCGCCGTCGTGCACCGGCACGTGACGGGCACGGCCCTCGACCTCGAGGCCCTGCGGCCCGGGCCGGGCCTCGCCGCCGACCTCGGCCGGACCCTCGCGGCGGTGCACGAGCTGCCCGCCTCCGTCGTCGAGTCCTGCGGGCTGCCGTCCTACACGGCGGCCGAGTACCGCGAGCGCCGCCTGGTCGAGCTCGACGAGGCCGCCGCGACCGGCAAGGTGCCGCCCACGCTGCTGCGCCGCTGGGAGGCCGCGCTCGAGGACGTGGCCCTGTGGCGGTTCCAGCCCGTCGTCGTGCACGGGGACCTGGCCACCGACCAGATGCTCGTCACCGGCGGGCGGGTCACCGCGATCAGCGGCTGGTCCGACGCCCGCGTGGCCGACCCGGCCGACGACCTCGCCTGGCTGCTCGTCGCCGCCCCGCCGGACGCGGTGGACTCGATCATGGAGGCCTACCAGCTGCGGCGCACCGAGCTGCACGACGCGCGGCTCGTCGACCGCGCGCTGCTCGTGGGCGAGCTGGCCCTGGCCCGCTGGCTGCTGCACGGCGTCCGCCGCGGCCTTGACGACGTCGTCGCCGACGCCGAGGCGATGCTGGCCGACCTGGACGAGGCCACCCGCGAGGACGCCCCCGCCTGACCTCACCGCACCGCGCTCGCCGCTGCGAGGTCGCGGAAACCCTGGGCTCATCGCCCCCGGCCGAGCCGAAACACGACCTCAACACCACGGCGACGTGGCCACAACCTGCGACGACGAGACTCGGCGGCACGCCAAGCCGCCACTCCCGCCGAAGGGTCCGTCATGTCGTACGTGATGCCGCAGGACTTCGTCTCGCAGATGATCGCCACCGGCGAGAAGAAGCTGTTCATGTCCACCCGGGACACCCTCATCCGCTCGTTCATGGGCGGGGCCATCCTCGCGCTCGCCGCCGCGATGGCCGTGACCATCTCGACGAACACCGGGAACCCGCTCCTCGGGGCCGCGTTCTTCCCGATCGGCTTCATCATGCTGTACCTGATGGGCTTCGACCTGCTCACCGGCGTCTTCACGCTGGTGCCGTTCGCCGTCATCGCCCGCCGTCCCGGGGCCACCTGGGCCGGGATGTGGCGCAACTGGGGCCTCGTGTTCTGCGGCAACTTCGCCGGTGCGTTCACGGTGGCCGTGCTCATGGCGATCACGTTCACCTACGGGTTCTCCACGCCGCCCAACGAGATCGGCCAGGCGATCGGGCATATCGGTGAGGGGCGCACCGTCGGGTACGCCGACCACGGCGCGGCCGGGATGCTCACGCTCTTCGTGCGCGGCGTGCTCTGCAACTGGATGGTGTCCACCGGCGTCGTCGCGTTCCTCATGTCGAAGGACACGATCAGCAAGGCCGTCGTGATGTGGATGCCGGTGTTCCTGTTCTTCTACATGGGCTTCGAGCACTCGGTGGTGAACATGTTCCTGTTCCCCTCCGGCCTGCTGCTCGGCGGCGACTTCACCGTCATGGACTACCTGGTCTGGAACGAGATCCCGACCGTGCTCGGGAACCTCGTCGGCGGCCTGACGTTCGTCGGCCTGCCCCTGTACCTGACCCACTACAAGACCCGGCCGGAGCGCCGGCGCGCCACGCCGGTCGAGCCCGCGGCCGCCGAGCGCGCCACCACCCCGGTCGGCTGAGGAGGACACCCATGGACCCGATCATGACCAAGGCCGCCGCTGCCGAGCAGGTCGTCACCGCCCGCCTCCGCTCGGGGCTCACCTGGCAGGAGATCGCCGACACCGTCGGCGCTCCGGTCGTCTGGACGACGGCCGCGCTGCTCGGCAACCACCCGATGACGGCGGACCAGGCGTCCGCGGCGTGCACGCTGCTGGGCGTCGGCGAGGACGTCGCCGAGGCCCTGCGGCTGCAGCCCTACCGCGTGCGCGACGAGGCCGTGCTGACCGACCCGACGATCTACCGCTTCACCGAGGCGCTGGCCGTGTACGGGCCGGCGCTCAAGGAGCTCATCCACGAGGAGTTCGGCGACGGGATCATGTCGGCGATCAACTTCCAGGTCGACATCGCCCGCCGCGCCCACCCGGACGGCGACCGGGTGGTCGTGACCCTCGACGGGAAGTTCCTCGACTACCGCTGGTGAGGCTCCGCACCGCGCACCAGCGCCTCCAGCTCGGCCTCGTCGAGCAGGCGGCGCGGGCGCACGGTCGTGCCGCTCGCGACGTAGACGAACGCGGCGGACACCTTGTCGAGCGGCAGGCCGGCGTAGCGCGACCACGCGAGGCGGTAGACGGCGAGCTGCACCTCGCGGGCGGAGCGCGCGCCGGCGTCGCGCGGCTCGTGCCCCGTCTTCCAGTCCACGACGACGACGGCCGGCACCTCGCCCGCGGCGGGGGCCGGGGCGTCCGGGTCGGGGAAGACGGCGTCGATCCGGCTGCGCAGCATGACGCCGCCCACCGGCGTCTCGACGTCGACCTCGACCGCGAGCGGGGTGCGGGACGCCCACTCCGACTCCGTGAAGCGCTGCCGCAACGTCTCGAGGTCGACGTCGGGGGCGATCTCGCCGTCCTCGGCGCCCGGCAGGTCGTCGACGTCGACCAGCGACGACGACGTGAAGAACCGCTCGACCCACTCGTGGAAGTGCGTGCCGCGGCGGGCGTGCACGGTGGGCTCCTGCGGCACCGGGCGGCGCAGCTGGAGCGCGAAGGCGTCGCGGTCCCTGGCGAGCCGGACCAGGCCCGACGCCGACACGTGCGCCGGCATCTCCACCTCGCGCGACCCGCACTCGCCGCGTTCCGTGAGCAGCGTGCGGGCCAGCAGCACGAGGTCGCGACCGGACGCGTCGCGCAGCACGCCGGTCGCGGCGCCGCCGTCCGGACTCGCGGGGTCCCGGCGCCCGCGGTCGGCGCGCGCCGCCTCCACCCGGGCCGCCGACGCCCGCAGGACGTCGCGCGGCGTCGGACCCTCGGCGTCGCCGGGCCCGGGGGGTGCCCCGCCCGCAGGCTCGGCCGCGTGCTCCGGGCCGGCGTCGACCGCCGGCTCGGCACGTGTCACCGACCCCGCGGACGCCTCGGGCGCGGGCCACGGCGCGGCGTGCTCGACGGCGTCGCGGGGGTTGCCCGCGGCCGGGTCGGGCTGGTCAGCCCAGCCGCCCGCGTCGACGACCCCGGCCTCGACGAGCTCCGCGAGGAAGGGCGAGACGCGCCGGGGCGCGCTTCCCGTGCCCCACCAGTGCGCGGTGAGGAACAGCTCGCGGCGGGCGCGCGTGAACGCGACGTAGGCGAGCCGCCGCTCCTCGGCGAGGCGGTGCGCGCCGCTGTCCGCACGGAACTGGTCGCGCCGGGCGGCGAGGTCCTTGGTGTCGGTGGCCTCCGCCCAGGTGAACTCGGGCAGGTCGGGGGCGTCGCCGCGCAGGTGGTACGGCAGGGCGGACACGTCGGTGAGCCAGCCGCCGTCCAGGCGGCCCTGCGACGACTCGGCCTGGCTCGGGAACACCCCGTCCACCAGCCCGGGCACCGCGACCACGTCCCACTCCAGACCCTTGGCGGCGTGCGCGGTGATGACCTGCACGGCGTCGGGGTCGGGCTCGCGCACGGGCATGTCGAGCCCGCGCTCCTGGTCGCCGGCGACGCCGAGCCACGCGAGGAACGCGCCGAGCGTCGCGACGTCGGCCGACTGCGCGAAGCTCGCGGCGACGTCGCGGAACGCGTCGAGGTGCTCCCGGCCGCGCAGGCTCACGC
>NZ_JBHVBO010000082.1:0-17299 GCF_042668085.1 Isoptericola sp. NPDC057391
GCGTCGTACACCATGCCGGTGCGGGCGTCAGTGGTGCCCGGCACCGCTGGTCTCCCGCAGGCCGGCGTCGGCCCACTGCTTCTCGATCCGCTTCTCGTCCGCCGAGGCGACCAGGCCGGCCGGGGCGAAGCGCCGCGAGGCCACGGGCGCGTCCTCGTGGTTCTCGCCGCCGCCGGTGCGGAACGCCTTGAGGGTCACGACCACCGACGCGGCGATCACCACGATCGACAGCACCACGAACACGATCGACAGGGTGCCCTGCACGAAGGTGTTGCGGACCACGGCCTCCATCGCCGCGACGTCGGGCGCGGTGCCGAACGACGTCTCCCCGGCGGCGAGCGCGTCCTTGAACGCCCGGTGCTGCGCCCAGTACCCCACCTGGGGCACGTCCGAGAAGATCTTCTCGAACGACGCCCAGATGGTGATGAGCGCCGTGAACGCGAGCGGCACGGCCACGATCCACAGCCACGCCCAGTAGGCGCGGCCGCGCTTCGCGACGATCGCGAGCACGACGGCGAGCGCGATGGCGGCCAGCAGCTGGTTCGCGATGCCGAACAGCGGGAAGAACGTGTTGATGCCGCCGAGCGGGTCGGTGACGCCGAGATAGAGGATCGTGCCCCAGCCCGCGACCATGATCGCGGTGCAGACCCACACCCCGGGCCGCCAGCTCACGTCCTTGAACTTCGGTGCGACGTTGCCGATGGTGTCCTGCAGCATGAAGCGGGCCACGCGGGTGCCGGCGTCGACGGCGGTGAGGATGAACAGCGCCTCGAACATGATGGCGAAGTGGTACCAGAAGCCCATCATCGCGGTGCCGCCCACCAGCTGGTGCATGATGTGCGCCAGCCCGAGCGCGAGCGTCGGGGCGCCGCCGGTGCGCGACACGATCGACGGCTCGCCCACCTGGGTGGCCAGGGTGCTGAGCATGTCCGGCGTGAGGTTGACGCCGGCGAGGCCGAGCGAGTTCACGAACGCGACCGCGCCCTCGATGGTGCCGCCGGTGGCGGCCGCCGAGGAGTTCATCGCGAAGTAGACGCCGCGGTCGATCGAGATCGCGGCGACCAGCGCCATGATCGCGACGAACGACTCCATGAGCATGCCGCCGTACCCGATGAAACGCGTCTGGCGCTCCTTCTCCACGAGCTTCGGCGTCGTGCCCGACGAGATGAGCGCGTGGAACCCGGACAGGGCGCCGCACGCGATCGTCACGAAGAGGAACGGCCACAGGTTGCCGGCCACGACGGGGCCGGTCTCGGACCCGGCGAACTCGCTGATCGCGGGGACGGAGATCTCGGGGCGCACGATGACGACGGCGCCGGCGAGCACCACGATGACGCCCACCTTCATGAAGGTGGACAGGTAGTCGCGCGGGGCGAGCAGCAGCCACACGGGCAGGACGGCGGCCACGAAGCCGTAGACGATGACGCCGACGGCGATGGTGGTGCGGTCGAGGTGGAAGAACTCGGCGCCCCACGCGGTATCGGCCACCATGCCGCCGCCGATGATCGCGGCGAGGAGCAGCACGAAGCCGATGAGGGAGACCTCGGTGATCTTGCCGGGGCGCAGGAACCGCAGGTACACGCCCATGAACAGGGCGATCGGGATCGTCATGGAGACGCTGAACACGCCCCACGGGCTCTCGCCGAGGGCGTTGACGACGACGAGGGCGAGGATCGCCACGATGATGATCATGATCAGCAGGGACGCGACGATCGCGGCCACGCCGCCGATGCGGCCCAGCTCCTCGCGCGCCATCTGGCCGATGGTGCGGCCGCCGCGGCGCATGGAGAAGAACAGCACCGTGTAGTCCTGCACGGCGCCCGCGAGCACCACGCCCACGATGATCCAGATGGTGCCCGGCAGGTACCCCATCTGGGCGGCGAGCACCGGGCCCACCAGCGGGCCGGCGCCGGCGATGGCGGCGAAGTGGTGGCCGAACAGCACGCGGCGGTCCGTGGGGACGAAGTCCTTGCCGTCCTCGCGCGTCTCGGCGGGGGTGGCGCGCCGGTCGTCGGGGCGGGTGATGTACCGCTCGATGACCTTCGAGTAGAAGCGGTACCCGATGAGGTACGTGCACACCGACGCGAAGACGAACCAGATCGCGTTGATGGTCTCGCCGCGCACCAGCGCGATCATGACCCACGCGACGCCGCCGAGCAGGGAGATGGCCGCCCAGAGCGCGATCTTCCGCCAGGTCCACCGGGTCCTGAGGTCCTCGGCCGGCACGGCCGTCGGGGGGAGCGAGGGGTCGGGGACGATCTCGTCCGTCGCCGTGGTGGCTCCGGAATCTGCTGACAAGGTGAGCCTCCAAGGCGTCGCGTCGGCGGGACTCGACACAGGATAGGGGGTGAAGAAAGCGTGACGGAACGTCCGGAGCCTGGACGGTGCGACGACGGCCGTGGTAGGCGCGACACACCGTCGGGGGCTCGGCACGGTGAGCTCGCGCCGGTGCCACGATCCTCCGTGTGGAGCAGCCCGACCTCGCCCGTGCGATCGCCGCCGCGCGCGCGACCGCCGGCTCGCTGGGCCTGCGGGTCGACGACGTGACCGTGCTCCACAGCTCCAACAAGCTCGCGCTGCGCCTCGAGCCGTGCGGGGTGACGGCCCGGGTCGCTCCCGTGGGCCAGGAGGTCGCGCAGCTCGAGGTCGACCTCGCCCGACGGCTCGCCGGTGCGGGTGCCCCCGTCGCCGCCCTGGAGCCCCGGGTCGACCCCGACGTCCGCGTCAGGGACGGGTTCGCGGTGACGCTGTGGGTGTACTACGCGCCGACGGCGCCCGTCGTCGCGCCAGGCGCGTACGCCCGGGCGCTCGAACGCCTGCACGCGGCGATGCGGGACGTCGACTCGACCGTTCCCCGGTTCACGGACCGGATCGCCGAGGCGGAGCGGGTCGTCGCCGTGCCGGAGCTCTCGCCCGAGCTGCCGGACGACGAGCGTGCGTTCCTCGGCGGCCGGCTCCGGCGGCTGCACGACGAGGTCTCCGGGACGGGACGGGAGCAGCTGCTCCACGGCGAGCCCCACCCCGGGAACCTGCTGAGCACGCGCGAGGGACCGCTCTTCGTCGACCTCGAGACGTGCTGTCGCGGGCCGGTGGAGTTCGACGTCGCGCACGCTCCCCCGGAGGTCGCCGCGGCCTACCCGGGGCTCGACCACGCGCTCCTCGACCGGTGCCGCGAGCTCGTGCTCGCCATGGTCGCGGCGTGGCGGTGGGAGAGGGGAGACCAGTTCCCGGACGGGCGGCGCCACGGGGAGCGGCTCCTCCGCCTGCTGCGTGCGGGCGCCCCCTGGCCCGCCCTCGGCGCCCTGACCGCGGGGCCGGACGGCCCCTGACGACCGGCCGCGAGGCAGCGGCAGGCACGGCGGTCGGCATAGTGTGGCGGCCATGGACACCGAAGAGCGCCTCGCCGTCTTCCTCGACTACGAGAACCTGGCGCTCGGCGCCCGCGACCACCTGGGCGGGATGCAGTTCGACTTCAAGCCCATCGCGGACGCGCTGGCGGTACGCGGCCGCGTCGTGGTGCGCCGCGCGTACGCGGACTGGTCGTACTTCGACGAGGACCGGCGGATGCTCACCCGCCACCAGGTCGAGCTCATCGAGATGACGCAGCGCATGGGCGCGTCCCGCAAGAACGCCGCCGACATCAAGATGGTGGTCGACGCGATCGAGATGGCGTTCGAGCGCGAGTACATCACCACGTTCGTCATGTGCACGGGCGACTCCGACTTCTCCCCGCTCGTCCACAAGCTGCGCGAGCTCGACAAGAAGGTCATCGGCGTCGGCGTGGAGAACTCCACGTCGCGACTGCTGCCGCCGGCGTGCGACGAGTTCCTCTTCTACGACCGGCTCGAGGGCGTCGACGTGCCCGACGCGAGCGAGGCCAAGCCGGCGAAGCCCGCCCGCGGCGGCAAGTCGTCGTCGCGCCCCCGCCGGAAGAAGGCCGCCGAGCCGGCGCCCGAGGCCGCCGCCCCCGCCGTCGAGCCCACGGTCGAGCCCGCCGTCGAGGCGGTGGTCGAGACCGACCTCGAGCAGGAGGACGCGGCGCCCGCGGGGGAGGAGGCGACGATGGAGGTCCGGGTGGCGCAGACGCTCGCCGACCTGCAGGCGTCCACCAGCGGCTCCGTCACGGCGTCGATGCTCAAGCGCACGCTGGTGCGCAAGGACCCCACGTTCAGCGAGTCGGACTACGGCTTCCGCACCTTCGGCGAGTTCCTGCGGTTCCTCGCCGACCGCGGCTTCGTGGTGCTGTCGCCCGGCCCGTCCACGGGGGATCCGGAGGTCGAGCTCCCCGAGCAGCAGGACACCGAGGGCGCGTTCGACCTGCTGCGCCAGGTGGTGCGCGACGCCGGCGGCGCCGCGCCGCTGTCCGGGCTGAAGAACGAGGTGCGAAAGCGCCGCCCCGACTTCTCGGAGAAGGCCCTCGGCTACCGCGGGTTCCTGCAGTTCGCGAAGGGCGCCGCGGCCGCCGGCGCCGTCGCCCTCGCGTGGGACGACGACGCCGACGACTACCTGCTCACCGCGGGCTGAGCGCCCGCGGGGTCGTGGTCAGCGGCCGACGAACGCGAGCAGCGCCGCGTTGACCTCGTCCGCGTGCGTCCACAGCAGGCCGTGGGGGGCGCCCTCGACCTCGACGTACTCGGCGTCCGGCACGGCGGCGTGGAAGCGCCGGCCCGAGGCGTCGATCGGCAGGATGTTGTCCTTCGTGCCGTGCAGGATCAGCGTGGGCAGGCCCGCGTCGCGCACCGCCTCGACGTCCGGCCGGAAGTCCTCGATCCAGGTGGGGACGACGGCGTACGCGGCGACGGGCGCCGAGCCCACCGCGGTGATCCAGTTGGCGCGCACGACCTCCTCGGAGATCCGCGTGCCGAGGTTCTCGTCGAGGTTGTAGAAGTCCTTGTAGAACTGTGTGAACCAGGCGTAGCGGTCGCTGCGGGCGGCCTCCACGATGCCGTCGAACACGGACTGCGGCACGCCCTCGGGGTTGTCGTCGCGCTGCACGAGGAACGGCTCCAGCGAGGCGAGGAACGCGAGCCTGGCGACCCGCTCGTGGCCGTGGTTGCGCACGTACCGGGCGAGCTCTCCGGTGCCCATCGAGAAGCCGACGAGGATCACGTCGCGCAGGTCGAGCGTGGTCAGGACGGTGTCGAGGTCCTTCGCGAACGTGTCGTAGTCGTACCCGCTGCCGACCTTGCTGGAAGCGCCGAACCCGCGCCGGTCGTAGGTGATCACGCGGTACCCGGCGGCGAGGAGCTCGCGGGTCTGGAGCTCCCAGCTGTGCCCGTCGAGCGGGTACCCGTGCACGAGGACGACGGGCTGACCGGAGCCCTGATCCTCGTAGTACAGCTCGACGTCCGTGCTGTTCTCCTGCCCGACGGTGATGTAGCCCATGGTGTGCCCCTTCCGAAGGAGGGGAGAACGATCGTTCTCCCGGTGTTCGCTACAGTAGAGAACGCTGGTTCTCCCCGCAAGGGGGAGGGGACGACGAGAGGGTGAACGATGCTCGACGAGCAGGCGGCGCGCGACGCCGTGGTCGCCGCGGCGGACCGGCTGTTCTATGCGCGGGGCGTCCAGTCCGTGGGCATGGACGCCGTGCGCACCGAGGCCGGCGTGTCGCTCAAGCGGATCTACGGGCTCTTCGCGTCCAAGGAGGACCTGGTGGTCGCGGTGCTCGCCCTGCGGACCCGGCAGTGGACGGAGGGCGTGGAGCGCGCGGCCGCGACCGCCGCCACGCCGCGCGACCGGATCCTCAGCGTCTTCGACTTCCTCGACGCCTGGTTCCGGGAGGACGGGTTCCGCGGGTGCGCGTTCATCAACTCCTTCGGCGAGCTCGGCGCGACCTCGCCCCGCATCGCCGAGGCCGTGCGGGGGCACAAGGAGGCGTTCCGGGATCACGTCCTCGGCCTCGTGCGCGAGGCCGGGCTGCCCGACGCCGTCGCGCTGCAGGTCGTGCTGCTCGCCGAGGGCGCGCAGACCACCGCCGCGATCACCCACGACGCCGACGTCGCCCGCGAGGCGCGCCGCGCCGCCGCGTCCCTGCTCGCCGCCGAGACGGCGCGAACGCCCTGATCACGCCCTCGCGCGGGCGGCCTCGGCCGGGCCGGGCGGAGCAGGGGGCACAATGGTGCGGTGACCTATCGGTTCCTGCGTCTCGTCCTGTCGCTCCTGGTGTACGTGCTGCTGCGCCCCCAGGTGACGGGACTGCACAACATCCCGCGGCGCGGGCCGGTGATCCTCGCGAGCAACCACCTGTCGTTCATCGACTCGATCATCATCCCGCTCGTCGTGCCCCGGCACGTCACCTTCATCGCCAAGGCGGAGTACTGGACGGGGCGCGGCCTCAAGGGCCGGCTCTCCCGCTGGTTCTTCACCACGATGGGCCACATCCCCGTGGACCGCGAGGACCCGCGCGCCGGGCAGCGGTCGCTCGACGACGCTCTCGTCGTGCTCAAGCGCGGCGGCGCCTTCGGCATCTACCCCGAGGGCACCCGCTCCCGCGACGGGAAGCTGCACCAGGGGCACACCGGCGTCGCCTGGCTGGCGCTCGCCGGCTCGGCGCCCGTCGTCCCGGTGGCGCTGCGCGGCACCGACAAGGTGCAGCCCGTCGGCAAGCGGCTCCCGCGCCCCACCCGCGGCATCCAGGTGCACTTCGGCGCCCCCATCGACCCGTCGCGCCAGCTCACCGCCGGCGCGCGCCCGGCCCAGGTGCGCCGCGAGCTGACCGACCACGTCATGTCGTCCATCCACAAGATGAGCGGCCAGGAGCTCGCCGCGTGACCCATCCCTCGCCGCACGGCGAGGAGGTGCAGCGCCTCTTCGACACGGTCCCCGGCTACTACGACCGGATGAACCGCCTCATGACGCTGGGGCGGCACACGGCCTGGTGCCGCGACGTCGCGCGCCGGGCGCAGCTGCCCGCCGGCGGGTCGCTGCTCGACATCGCCACCGGCACCGGAGTCATCGCCCTCGAGGCGGCGCGGCAGTACCCGGGCGCCACGGTCCACGGTGTCGACTTCTCCGAGGGGATGCTGGACGGCGCCCGCGCCAAGCCCGGGGCCGACGCCGTGACCTGGCGGCTCGCCGACGCCAACGCCCTGCCCTACGACGACGCGTCGTTCGACGCCGTCACGCACGGGTACCTGCTGCGCAACGTGGAGGACGCCGAGCGCGTGCTCGCCGAGCAGCTGCGGGTGCTCCGGCCCGGCGGCCGCCTCGCGCTGCTGGAGACCTGCCCGCCGCGCGGGCTGCTGAAGTACCCGGTGACGCTGGGCGTGAAGGTCGTGATCCCGTTGCTCGGCCAGCTCGTGGCGCGCGACAAGACGTCGTACACCTACCTCGAGGAGACGACCCTCGGGTTCATCTCCCCCGAGCAGGTCGCGTCGATCCTCTGGCGCCTCGGGTTCGACGACGTCACCTGGCGCCGCCGGTTCCTCGGCACCCACATGATCGTCAGCGCCCGCAAGCCGTAGCGACTGTTCCCCCGGGCGGGGGAGGCGCTGCGCCGGGCCGGTGGGCAGACTGGCGGGCATGACGGCGGGAACGACCAGGGCCAGCGGGCGGCGCACGCTGCGCTGGGCGTTGTCGCCGCTGACCAGCGCGTCGACCGTCCGGGCGGGGGTGTACCTCGTCATCGGCGGCGTGCTGGCGGGGGCGTACTTCGCGCTCGCGGCGGGGTTCGTGCAGATGTTCGCGGACCCGGCGACGCCGCGGGTCGCGGTCGGGGTGCTGGCGCTGATCACCGCGGTCATCGTGTGCACGCCGCCGTTCCTCGCGCCCGTGCGGGCGCTGGAGATCGCCGCCGTGCGGACGTTCCTCGACGTCGACGCGCGCACCCTGCCCGACCCCGTCGGGGCGCCCACCGTCGCGACCCGCTGGCGCGGGGCCGCCTGGTTCGCGCTGCACCTCGTGCTCGGCGCGCTGGTCACGCTGGGCCTGCTGGTCGCGGTGCCGCTCGCGACGCAGCTGGCGCTGTCGGCGTTCGGCATCGACCGGGCGTTCCTCGTGCAGCTGGGGCCCGCGCTCGCCAGCAACCCCGCCGGGTGGCTGGCGCTGGCCGTCCTGGCGCTGATCGCGCTGCCGTACGGCACGGCGCTCGCCCGGCGGCTGCTGCGGCAGTCGGCGGAGCCGCTCCTCGGCCCGGACCAGACGGCGCGGATCGCGGAGCTGGAGGCTCGGGCGGACCGGCTCGCCGAGCGCGGCCGCCTCGCCCGCGAGCTGCACGACTCCGTGGGGCACGCGCTGACGGTCACCACGCTCCAGGCCGCGGCCGCCGCCCGCCAGGTGGAGGCCGACCCGGACGCCGCCCGGCGGTCCCTCGCCGCCATCGAGGAGGCGGGCCGCACGGCGATGGCCGACCTGGACCACGTGCTCGGACTGCTGCGCGCCGGCGACGACGCGGCCTCGACGACCTCCGGCTCCGCGCGGCGCGCCCCCGCCCGGTCGCTGGACGACCTGCCCGCGCTCGTCGACGACGCCCGGCACGCCGGGACGGACGTGCGTCTCGACCTCGACGCCGGCACCTCCGCCGCGCTGCCCCGCGCGACGTCGCACGAGGCGTACCGCGTGGTGCAGGAGGCGCTGACCAACGCCGTCCGGCACGCCCCCGGACGCCCGGTGAGCGTCCGCGTCGCGCTCGCCGACGGCGCCCTCGACGTCGAGGTGGCGAACCCGCTGCCCGACGCGCCGTCGCGCGTCACGCCGTCGCCCGGCGGGGGCCGCGGGCTGCACGGCATGGCCGAGCGCGTCCGCCTGCTGCGCGGCCGGCTCGACGCCGGGCCCCGCGCCGGGGCGTGGGTGGTCCGGGCGTGGTTCCCGCTCGGGTGAGCCCGTTCCCCGGGCGCCGGCGGCAGGATGCGGCAGGATCGTCCGGGTGACCCCACCCGAGAACGCCGACGTCGTCCGTGTCGTCCTCATCGACGACGAGCCGCTGGTGCGCGCGGGCCTGCGCGTGATCCTCGACGCGGAGCCCGGCCTGGAGGTCGTGGGGGAGGCCGGCGACGGGTCCGAGGTGCCGCAGGTGGTGGCGCAGGCGCGGCCCGACGTCGTGCTCATGGACGTGCGGATGCCGAAGGTGGACGGGATCGCGGCCACGCGGGCGGTCGTCGCGACCGGGCGACCACACGCCCCGGCGCCGCGCGTGCTGGTGCTGACCACGTTCGAGAACGACGACTACGTGCTCGACGCGCTGCACTCCGGCGCCCAGGGCTTCCTGCTGAAGCGGGCCCGCCCCGAGGAGGTGGTGCACGCGGTGCGCGTGATCGCCCAGGGGGACTCGCTGCTGTTCCCGGACGCCGTCCGGCGCCTCGTCGCCGCCCACGGCCCGGACACCGCGCAGGGCGACCGGCTCCAGTCCGTCGGCCTCACGGAGCGCGAGGCGGAGGTGCTGCGGCTCGTCGCCGCGGGGCTGTCCAACGCCGAGATCGCCCGCGAGCTGTACCTCGGCGTCGAGACGGTGCGCACCCACGTCGGGAACGTGCTCGCCAAGCTCGACGTGCGCGACCGCACCCAGGCGGTGGTCCGGGCCTACGAGTCGGGGTTCGTGCCGCTGCGCTGGTGACGCCGGTCGAGGACGTCGGCGAGCCGGTCGCCGAGCTCCCTCCCGTCCGCGCCGCGCACCAGCGGGGCGCCCGGTGCGGGGCGGTCGTGGGCGGCCCGCGGGCGGGCGCCGTCGACCTGCCGGACGGCGATCGCCGCGACCCGCTCCGGCCAGCGCGCGGACGCCCGGACGTACACGTCCTCGTCGAGCTGTCCGGCGTCGCCGACCAGCAGCCACCGCACCCGCGGGAACGCCACCATGAGCCGGTCGAGGCTGTCGCCCTTGTGCTGCGGGCCGCTGCGGAACCAGCCCGTCTGCGTGGGTCCCCAGTCGGTGAGCAGCAGGGGACCGGGCGGGAAGCCGTGCCGGTCGAGGAACCGGGCCAGCGTGCCGGCCGTGTTCCACGCGCCGTTGGACAGGTAGACGAACGGCGCGTCGGGGTGCTCGGCGGCGAGACGCCGGTACAGCTCGGGCATCCCGGTCACGGGCTGGCGGGCGCTCGCCCGCGTGACGAACGTGTTCCACGCCGCGACGAACGGCCGCGGGACGGCGGTGACCATCGCCGTGTCGTCGATGTCGCTCACGACGCCGAACGTCGCGTCGTCGCCGACCACGACGACGGCGGCGTCGGCCGCCGCCCCGGTACGGAGGGCGGTCAGGGTCGCGTCGTGCCGGCCGGGCCCCAGCGGCGCGTCGGCGGGCAGCGGCACCTCGACGTCCACGTAGCCGGCGCGGTCGGTCGCGACGTCGACGACGGCGCCGCCCACGGCGACGCGCACCGGCTCGCGGGGCGCCGGCAGCGTGAGGTAGCTCCGCAGCGGGCGGCGTTCCGCGGCCCGGACCGGGGAGAGCGGTCCCCGCCCGCGCGACGGCGGCACCAGCAGCACCCGCGCCAGCACGCGGACGTCGCGCGGCGTGCCGTACCCCGTGTACGTGAGCACGCGCGGCACCCAGCCGCGGCGGCGCAGGAACGCCCCCGCCACCGTGCACCACCAGTCCTCGACGACCGCGGCGACGTGCGGTCGCTGCGTGGGTCGCGGGGCGGGGTGCTGCGTGGCGGGGGCGTGCGGGTCGGACATGCCCCGATCGTCCCTGCTACTGGCCTCCCATGCCCGTCGTCGCCACGCCCTGCACGATGCGGCGCTGGAAGAGCATGAACACGACGAGCAGCGGCAGCGCGGCGATCATCGCCGACGCCATGTTCTGCGCGTACTGGACGCCGTAGGCGTTCTTCACGGTCGACAGGCCCACCGGCAGTGTCATGAACTGCGGGTCGGTGGTGACGATGAACGGCCACAGGAAGTTGTTCCACGCGCCGATGAACACGAAGATCGCGACGGCCACGAGGATCGACTTCGACAGCGGCAGCACGATCGTCCAGAAGAGCCGCCACGTCCCGGCGCCGTCGATGCGGGCGGCGTCGAGGAGCTCGGCGGGGATGGCGTCGAAGAAGCGCTTGAGGATGAACACCATCACCGGGGCCACGATCTGGGGCAGCACGATGCCCGCGAACGTGTCGACCAGCCCCATCGCCTGCATCTGCTTGAAGAGCGGCACGATGAGGATCTGGCCGGGCATCATGATCGACGCCACGGTGAGGAACTGCAGCAGGCCACGGCCCTTGAAGAGCGTCTGCGAGAAGGCGAACGCCGCCATCGCGGAGATCAGGACGGTCAGCGCTGTCACGAGGACGGCGACGACCAGGCTGTTCCACATCCAGCCCAGCAGCTCGCTGTTGCCGAGCACCTGCCGGTAGGCGTCGAGGGTCCAGCCCTGGCTGGGCCACCACGATGCAGGCAGCGCGGCCTCGGCCTCGTGCTTGAAGCTGGTGACGGCGCCCCACGCGAGCGGCAGCAGCCACAGCACGGCCATGACCACGAGCGCGGCGAGCGCGGCGGCTCGCACCCACGGGGACGGCCCGATGGTGAGCTTGGTGAGGGTGCGGTTCTCGGCCCTCGTCTGCTGCGCCGCCGACCGGCGGGCGGCGACCAGCGTGGGGACGGACCCCGGGGCGTGCTCGGTGACGGCCACGTCAGGCCTCCTTCTTCGTCGGCAGCAGCCGGACCAGCGTGAACACGAGGATCAGGGCGAAGAACACGTAGGAGATGGCCGACGCGTACCCGAGCCGGTAGTTCGTGAAGCCCGTGTCGTAGACGTACTCGAGGATGGGGCGCGTGCTGCCGTTCGGGCCGCCCGCGGTGAGCAGGTAGATCTGGTCGAACACCTTGAGCGACGCGAGCAGCTGCAGCACGACGATCACGCCCGTGATCGTCTTCAGCTGCGGCAGGGTGATGGCGAAGAGGCGTCGCCAGCCGCCGGCGCCGTCGATCGTCGCCGCCTCGTACTGCTGGTGCGGGATGCCCTGCAGTGCCGCCAGGTACAGCAGGAAGTTGAACCCCACGGTCCACCACACCGTGACGAGCGCGATGGAGAACATGGCGACGTTCTCGTCGGTGAGCCAGCCCACGGGCCCGAGCCCGAGCTTGGCGAGCCAGACGTCGAGCAGGCCGATCTCCGGCTGGAACAGCCAGCTCGCGAGCGACGACACGACGGCGCTGGTCAGCAGGAACGGCGCGAAGAACGACATCCGCCACACCCACTGGCCGGGCAGGCCGGTGTGCACCAGCAGGGCCATGACGAGCGCGACGAGGATGAGCGGCACGGTGCTGAGCACGGTGAACCACACCGTGTGCAGCAGCGTCTCCCACACCTGCGGGTCGCTGAAGGCCTCGACGTAGTTGTCGAAGCCGATGAACGAGCTCTCCGTGGCGGTGAGGCTCTGGTCGGTGAAGCTCATCCACAGGCCGTAGATCGTGGGCCACAGGAGGAAGAGCCCGGTCGCCACCGCGAACGGGGCGACGAACAGGTACCCCGAACGGTCCTGCGCCCGGAGCGAGTGGCTCACGGCGCCGGTCCGGGTGCGCGGTCGGGTGCCCGAGGTACGCCGGGAGGGGCGCGCGACGGGGGCGCTGATTGACGTGCTCGACGCGGTCATCGTCGTCCTCTCAGGCGGGGCTCGGCTGCGAGAGGAAGCGGTTCATCTCGCTGAGCATGCGGTCGACGGCGGTCCGGGGGGACGCCTTGCCGGACAGGGTGTCGGTCATGGAGTCGCCCATGCGGGTCTGGAAGTCGCTCCCGCCGCCGGTGAACCAGGCGTCGGGGTCGAAGACGGCGATCGCGGCGGCCGGCGCGTAGTCGCGCTGCGGCACGAGAGCCTGGTACTCGGCCGTCCGGACGACCGGCTGGTAGGCCGGGATGTGGCCGGCGGAGGCCCAGGTGAGGCCCTCCTTGAGGAGGCCCGCGAGCACGCGGTAGGTGGCCTCGCGCTTGGCGGGATCCGGTCGGGCCTGCTTCGGCAGGACGAACGAGTGGGAGTCCGCGTAGTTGGCCGGCGTGCCGAAGATCGCCGGGAAGGGCGTGGCTCCGACGTCGGGGATCGCTCCCTGGAACATCGGCAGGTCCCACTCGCCGGCGAACATCACGCCGGTGCGCTCCGACATGAACCGGCCGGAGGCGGCCCCGCCGTCCTGGTTCCTGGCCGCGACCGTGCCGTCCACCATGGACTGGAGGAACTCGAACACCTCGGTCGCAGCCTGCTCGTCGAGCTCGGCCGGCTTGCCCGGGGTGAGATCGTAGCCGCCCCCGTTCTGGTTGTAGAGGCCCCAGAACGTCCGCCAGCACCCGGCAGGGTCGCGCAGGTAGCCCCACGACACCCCGGTCTCGCCGGTCACCTCGGCCATCGCGCGACCGGCGTCGAGGAAGGCGTCGGCGCCGGGCTCGATCGAGAGCAGGCCGTCCGCGTCGAGGAGCCCGGCGTCCCCGGCGATGGCCGGGTTGTTGAACGCGATGTAGGGGTGGGTGTCGAGCGGCAGTGCGTAGAGCTGCCCGTCGAACTGCGCCTTCTCCCAGACGGCGGGCGCGAAGTCGTCCTGCGTGACGCCGAGGTCGGCGAGCGCCTCGAGGTCGAACGGCTCCAGCAGGCCCCCCGGCGCGTACCCGGCGAGCCGCGACATGTGCATCACTGCGGCCTCCGGCGGGCGCCCGCCCGAGGACGCCATCGCGAGCTTCGTGTAGTACGGAGCTCCCCAGGCGAGGGTCGTGGAGTCCACGGAGATGTCGGGGTTCGCCTTCGCGACCGCGCCGACCATCTCCTGCATCAGCGCGCCGTCGCCGCCCGAGAACAGGTCCCAGATCATCACGGACGTGCGGCCCGACCCCGAGGCGGCGGGCGTCGCGCACCCGGACAGCGCGCCACCGAGGGCGATGCCGCCCGCGCCGACGAGCGCGGCCTGGAGCAGGCCGCGTCGGCTCAGCCCGACGTCGTCCACCGTGCCGCTCGAGCCGGACCGGCGGGGGAACCTGCCCGGGGCGCGGGTCGCCCGCGGCACCGACTTTCCTCCGGACGTGCGCTGACTGGTCTTCATCGACCCTCCTGAGTGCAACGTTGCGCTCCAACGTGGGACCACGATGGACTAGGCCGGGCGGACCGTCAAGAGGTCCGCGGAATGGGGCGACGTCGCCCCGCCGCAGGACGAAGGGCCGGTGGATGGCAGCACAGGACGAGCAGGGGCCGACGACGAGCCGGGGGCCGGGGACCGGACGGGGCGCCGGTGGCAGCGGCCGGGTCGGGATCAAGGATGTCGCCGCGGCCGTCGGGGTCTCGTGGAAGACGGTGTCGAACGTCGTCAACGGCACCGGGCGCGTGGGGGAGGAGACGCGGGCCCGGGTGGAGGAGATGATCGCGGAGCTCGGGTACCGGCCCAACCTCGCCGGGCGGCAGCTGCGGCAGGGGCGGACGAACACGCTGGCGCTGGCGGTGCCGTGGGTCCACTCGCCCTACTTCTCGCTCCTGGCGCACATCGTGATCGACGTCGCGGGCGCCCGGGGGTACCGGGTGCTCATCGAGGAGACCCGCACCGAGCGCGACGCGGAGCTGCAGGTGGCGCGGGGGTTCTCGGTCCGGGCGATCGACGGCATCATCTTCTCGCCCCTGGCGATCGGGCCGGCCGAGATCGCCCAGGTGCGCGGGGCGACGCCGTTGGTGCTGCTCGGGGAGCGGGACGACCCGGGCCACGACCGCCGGTGGAGCACCGACCACGTGAGCATCGACAACGTGCGGGCGGCGCGCGAGGTGACCGAGCACCTGCTGTCGACGGGCCGGCGGCGCCTGGCCTTCGTGGGCGCCGAGCCGGTGGAGGACCGCACGGGAGCGCTGCGCCTGCAGGGCTACCGGGAGGCGCACGCCGCCCAGGGCCTCGAGCCGGACCCGCGCTGGATCCTGCCGGTCCCCCAGTTCTCCCGCCCGGCCGGCGTCGCCGCCATGGAGGCCGTGCTGCCGCGGGTCGACCAGGTGGACGGGCTGGTGTGCGCGAACGACGAGCTCGCCCTCGGCGTGCTCTACGCGCTACGGCTCAACGGCGTGCGGGTGCCCGAGGACGTGGCGGTCACCGGCTGGGACAACACGGAGGACGGCCGGTACGCGAACCCGTCGCTCACCACGGTCGCCCCCGACCTCCAGGCCATCGCCGAGACTGCCGTCGACCGCGTGATCGCGCAGGTCGAGCACGGGCCGGGGGACGCGCCGGAGCGCGACGTCGACGTGGTGGTGCCGCACCGGCTCCTGGTGCGCGAGAGCAGCAGGGAGGCCTGAGGTCCCCGAAAACCGGCCGATTCTGATTCAACGTTGCATTCTCCGGCCGGCTTCGGTTGAATCATCCGCGGAACTGTCGTCCATGCAACGGAGCACCACGATGTCCGTCCTCGATCGTCTCGACCCGCCCTCCGCCCCCGGAGGCACCGACGTCCCCCGCCCCGAGTACCCGCGCCCGCAGGTGGTGCGCGACCGGTGGCTGAACCTCAACGGCCGGTGGGGGTTCGAGATCGACCCCGGCGACTCGGGCCTGGAGCGCGGGCTGCGCACGCAGCCCCTCACCGGCTCGATCACCGTCCCGTTCGCCCCGGAGTCGGAGCTCTCCGGCGTCGAGAACACCGACTTCCTCGAGGCGGTCTGGTACCGCCGGGAGGTGACGATCCCCGTCGAGTGGGCCGAGGTCGCGGGCGACGACACGCACGTCCTGCTGCACTTCGGCGCGGTGGACCACGACGCGACGGTGTGGGTGAACGACGTCGAGGTCGTGCGCCACCGGGGCGGGTTCACGCCGTTCACGGCCGACCTGCACGGGGTGGCCGGGCCGGGCGAGACGGTCACCGTGGTGGTGCGCGCCCGCGACCACCGCGGCATCCCGCAGGCGCGGGGCAAGCAGTCGGGCCTGTACGCCAACAAGGACTGCCACTACACGCGCACCACCGGCATCTGGCAGACGGTGTGGATGGAGCCGGTGCCCGGCGCGAGCCTGCGCCGGCCGCGCATCACCCCCGACCTCGGCGCCCGCGCCCTCGACGTGCGCGTGCCGCTCACGCAGAACCGCCGCGACCACCACGTCGTCGTGACGGTGAGCGACGCGGACGGCGTCGTCGCCACCGAGACCACGCGCGCGGACCTGGACCTCGCGCCCACGGTGCGCGTCGTGATCCCCGCGGACCGGGTGCGCCCGTGGTCCACGCAGGACCCGCACCTGTACGGGGTCGAGGTGGAGCTGCACGACGGCTCGGGCGACGTCGTCGACGCGGTCCGGTCGTACGCGGGGCTGCGGTCGGTGGCGATCGAGGGCAAGGCGGTCCGCATCAACGGCGAGCCCGTCTTCCAGCGGCTGGTGCTGGACCAGGGCTACTGGCCCGAGTCGCTCATGACGGCGCCGAGCGACGCCGCCCTGCTGCGCGACGTCGAGCTGGGCCTCGAGGCCGGCTTCAACGGCGCCCGCCTGCACCAGAAGGTCTTCGAGGAGCGCTACCTCTACCACGCGGACCGGCTCGGCTACCTCGTCTGGGGCGAGTTCGGCGACTGGGGGGCCGGCGACTTCGGCCGCAAGGACGACCACCAGAAGCCGACGACGTCGTACGTCGGCGAGTGGCTGGAGGCCCTGGAGCGGGACTTCTCCCACCCGTCGATCGTCGGCTGGTGCCCGCTCAACGAGACGCACCAGCTGCTGCACGACCGGATCACGCAGCTCGACGACGTCACGCGTGCGATGTTCCTGGCGACCAAGCTCGCGGACCCGTCGCGCCCGGTGCTCGACGCCAGCGGCTACTCGCACCGCGTGCTCGAGACCGACGTCTGGGACTCGCACCACTACGAGCAGGACCCGGAGGCCTTCGCCCGCGACATGGCGGGGCTCAAGGACGGCGAGCCCTACGCGAACCGGTACGACGAGGGCCCGATCTCCCTGCCCTACAGGGGGCAGCCGTACTTCTGCAGCGAGTACGGCGGCATCTGGTGGAACCCGGAGGAGGCGGCGCGCGCGGCCGGGGACGACCGCAGCGAGTCGTGGGGCTACGGGCAGCGTGTGGCCGACGAGGAGGAGTTCCACGCGCGGTTCGCCGGGCTGACGGACGCCCTGCTCGACGACCCGCTGATGTTCGGCTACTGCTACACGCAGCTCACCGACGTGTTCCAGGAGCAGAACGGCATCTACCGGTTCGACCGGTCCTCGAAGCTCGACGTCGACCGGGTGCGCGCGGTGCAGGTGCGCCCCGCCGCCTTCGAGAAGGGCGACGGCTGAGCACCGGCGCACAGCGCTGAGACGTCGTACCGAGCCGCGCGGCCGGGGGCCCCGGGGCCGGGGGCGCGCGGGCGGGCCCGCCGGCCGTGGGTCGCACTCGCCCGGCCCCACGTCCCGGCCGCCGTGGCGCCCCGGCCCCCCGCCCCCCGGC
>NZ_JBHVBO010000083.1:0-17286 GCF_042668085.1 Isoptericola sp. NPDC057391
TATCAAACACACTGTTGAGTTCTCAAACAACCGACGCACACCGCAGAACCAGAACCATCCGTTCCGACCCCGCCGGGGCAACCCCTCAAACTTACCAGACTTTCTCGGCCGTTCCGACCGCCTGTTTCCAGCCGATCGGACCACCCGACGCACGTCGGAAAGCCCCCACACCGGTGCTCGGGGCGCACGAGTGCGACCTGATCCTCGATGTGAGTTCCAGCCCCGCGCGGCCACCTGAGCTCCCCGGTCTCCCGGATCGTGCTCCTCGGTGTCCGTCTCCCTGTCGGGCTGACGTCGTAGAACATTACACGCTCCGCAGCGCCCGGCCAACTCCGCCCGCGGTGACGCCGGGCACACCCCGGACCCACCTCCCGACCAGCGCCGGACACGGGCCTCGCGACGGCCCGGGCGGGTCCAGAATCGTGCCGTGACCACCCCGCAGACCAGCCCTCAGCCCCCGGCGTCCGTCGTCGTCCGGCCCGCCCGCGCCGACGAGAGCGCCCACGTCGCCTGGCTCGCCGCTCTCACGTTCCCGTTGGCGTGCCCGCCCGGGACCCCGGTGGCCACGATGGCCGCGCACGTGGCCGCCCACCTGTCCCCGAGCGCCGTCCGCGCCTGGGTCGCGTCCGACAGGCACGCGCTCCTGGTCGCGGTGGACGAGGAGCACGACGCTCCCGACGGGGACGCGACCACGCCGGTCGGCTACGCACTCGTGTCCTTCGGCGAGCCGGACGGCGACGAGGAGCGCCGCGTGCTGCGCGCCGTCGTGGGCGCGGGTCCGTACGCCGAGCTGTCCAAGATCTACGTGCACCCGGACGCGCTCGGCGGAGGCGTGGCCGGCCGGCTCCTCGACGCGGCCGTCGCGAGCGCCGCCGAGCTCGGCGCCGCCGCGGGAGCCGACGCCCCGCTGTGGCTCGGCACCAACGGGCAGAACGCCCGGGCGCAGGCCTTCTACCGCAAGCACGGCTTCGAGGTCGCCGGCACGCGCACCTACGAGGTCGGCGGTGTGCGGCACGACGACGTGGTCATGATCCGGCCGACGCACGCCCGGCAGGCGTCCGCCTCGAGGTAGGCCCGCGCCGACCTTCCCGGCTCAGCGCTGGGAGAACGCCGCGTCGAACGCGGCCGCCGGCGCGTCGAACGCGAGCCGCCGCACCAGCTCCAGCGCTTCGGGGGCGCCGACCAGGCGGTCCATGCCGGCGTCCTCCCACTCGATCGAGATGGGCCCCGTGTAGCCGATGGTGTTGAGCATCCGGAACGCGTCCTCCCAGGGCACGTCGCCGTGCCCCGTGGAGATGAAGTCCCACCCGCGCCGCGGGTCCGCCCAGGGCAGGTGGGACGACAGGCGCCCGTTGCGGCCGTTGCCCATCCGCTTCTTCGTGTCCTTGCAGTCCACGTGGTAGATGCGGTCCTGGAAGTCCCAGAGGAAGCTCACCGGGTCGAGGTCCTGCCAGACCATGTGCGACGGGTCCCAGTTGAGACCGAACGCCTCGCGGTGCCCGATCGCCTCCAGCGTGCGCACGGTGGTCCAGTAGTCGTAGGCGATCTCGCTGGGGTGCACCTCGTGCGCGAAGCGGACGCCGACATCGTCGAAGACGTCGAGGATCGGGTTCCACCGGTCGGCGAAGTCCTGGTAGCCCGCCTCGACCATCGCCTCCGTGGCCGGAGGGAACATCGCCACGTACTTCCAGATCGACGACCCCGTGAAGCCCACCACCGTGTCCACGCCGAGCCGCGCCGCCAGCCGGGCGGTGTGCTTCATCTCCTCCGCGGCGCGCTGCCGCACCCCCTCGGGGTCGCCGTCGCCCCACACGACGTCCGGCAGGATGTCGCGGTGCCGCTCGTCGATCGGGTCGTCGCAGACGGCCTGGCCCTTGAGGTGGTTGGAGATGGCGTACACCTTCAGCCCGTGCCGCTCCAGCAGGTCGAGGCGGGACTGCACGTACGCGTCGTCGTCCCAGCGCCACGGGTCGAGGTGGTCGCCCCAGCAGGCGAGCTCCAGGCCGTCGTAGCCCCAGCCCGAGGCGAGCCGGGCCACCTCCTCCAGGGGCAGGTCGGCCCACTGGCCCGTGAACAGGGTGATCGGTCGTGCCATGGTGCGGGTCTCCTCGTCGAGATCGGTGACGGTGATGACGGCGGGTGATGACGGCGGGTGATGACGGCGCGGGCTGGTCAGCCCGGCAGGTCGACCCAGGTGTGGCCGGCGTCGGAGCTGCGCTCGACGGCGTCCAGCACGCGCTGCACGGCGAGCCCGTCGGCGAACGACGGCGTCGGCTGCTTGCCGGCCGCCAGGTCCCCGACGAGGTCGACGACCTGGTGGGTGAACGCGTGCTCGTACCCGAGCCCGTGGCCGGCGGGCCACCAGTGCCCGCCGTAGGGGTGCTCCGGCTCGGTGACGACGATGCGGCGGAAGCCCGCCACCTCCGCGTCGTCCTCGGCGTCGAAGTAGTGCAGGAGGTTCATGTCCTCGAAGTCGAAGGCGAGCGACCCGCGGGTGCCGCTGACCTCGAGCCGGATGGCGTTCTTGCGGCCCCAGGCGTAGCGCGTGGCCTCGAAGGTCGCCGTCCCGCCGCCGGAGAGACGCGCGAAGAAGATCGCCGCGTCGTCGACGGTCACCGGGCCCGTGCCCTCCCCCGCCTCGCCCGACAGGCCCGAGAACGACGCGGGCACCGGGCGCTCGCGCACGAACGTCTCGAGCATGCCCGCCACGCCGACCAGCCGTTCCCCGGTGACGAACTGCGCCAGGTCGACGACGTGCGCGCCGATGTCGCCCAGCGCGCCCGAGCCTGCCTTCTCCTTGTCGAGCCGCCACGACAGCGGCGTGGCCGGGTCGGACAGCCAGTCCTGCAGGTACTGGGCGCGCACCTGCCGCACCTCGCCGATCCGGCCCTGCTCGACCAGGCGTCGCGCGAGCTGGATCGCCGGGACGCGGCGGTAGGTGAACCCCACCGCCGCGAACACCCCGCGCGCGGCCGCGGCGTCGGCGGCCCGGACCATCTCCTCCGCCTCGGCCACCGAGTTCGCGAGCGGCTTCTCGCACAGCACGTGCTTGCCCGCCTCGAGCGCCGCGACGGCGATCTCGGCGTGCGTGTCGCCCGGCGTGCACACGTCGACGAGGTCGACGTCGTCCCGGGCGACGAGCTCGCGCCAGTCGGTGACGGCGTCGTCCCAGCCGAGCCGGTCCGCCGCCGCCCGCACCCCGTCGGCGCTGCGGCCCGCCACGACGCGCATCCGCGGGGCGAGCGGGAGGTCGAAGAACCGCGGCGCCGTCCGCCACGCGTGCGAGTGCGCGGCCCCCATGAACGCGTACCCGACCATCCCGACGCCCAGCGTCGGCGTGCCCCCTGCCGTGGCGTGCTCGCTCATCGAGCGACCTCCGTTTCCGTCGTGCTCGTGCTTCCGTGCGTGCGGGTCGTGACCTGCCCCAGGACCTCAGGGACCTAGGACCTCAGGAACGGAACCCGATGGACATGTACTGGTCGACGTTGTCGGCCGTGACGACCGGCGCGTACAGCTGGGTGGTGCGCGGGACGCCGGCGGAGACCAGGTCGCCCATGTTCTTGTTCTGCACCACCAGGCGGGCCAGCTTGATGCCGTCGGCCGCCTGCGTCGACGGGTAGACGACGGTCGCCTGCAGCACCGAGTCGCCGGCCTGGATGTGCTCCATCACGTCGAGCGAGCCGGCGCCGCCGACCATGAAGAACTCGTCGCGGCCGGCGTTCTCGATCGCGGCCAGGACGCCGACGCCCTGGTCGTCGTCGTGGTTCCAGATGGCGTCGATCTGGGGCTCCGCCTGCAGCAGGTTCGACGTCGCCGTCTCGCCGCCCTGCACCGTGAAGTCGGCGGCGACGCGGGCGTCGACGTCGAGGCCGCAGTCGGCCAGAGCGTCCTTGAAGCCCTTGCTGCGGTCCTGCGTGAGGGGCAGCGAGTCGATGCCGGCGATCTCCGCGACGACGGCGTCCGGGTTGTCGCCGAGCTGCTCGCAGATGTAGGTGCCGGCGCTCACCCCCATGCCGTAGTTGTCGCCGAGGATCGTGGCCCGGGCCGCGAACGGGCTGGAGAACTCCCGGTCGACGTTGATGACGGGGATGCCCGCGTCCATCGCCTTGGTGGCGACCTCGGTGAGCGCGGCGCCGTCGAACGGCAGGAGCACGATGGCGTCCACGCCGTCGTTGATGAACTGCTCGACCTGGCTGATCTGGACGTTGACGTCGTTGGTGGCCTCGGCCTGCCGGAGCTCGACGTCGGAGTACTGCTCGGCGGTGTCGACCGCCGACTGGGTGATGGCGCCCATCCAGCCGTGGTCGGCGGCGGGCGCGGAGAAGCCGATGACGACCGTGTCGCCGGGCTCGTCGTTGCCCTCGGCCGCGACCTGCGGGGCGGCCGACGTCTCGTCCTCGGGCGGCTCGTTGCTGGTGCAGCCGGCGGCGAGCAGGACGGCGGTGGCGGCCGTCGCGGCCAGCGCGACGGTGCGTCGGCCGCGGGTAGGACGCTCCAGCGCGGTGCGTGCGGACATGTGATCATCCTCGATTCGGTCCGGCCGTCCCGGGCGGGTGACCCGGTGCGGGTGGTGCGGGGTGTTGCGGGGAGGTCTGGGCGGCGGCGCGTCAGGTGGACGAGGAGCGCCGGGCGAAGCGCTGCTGGAGCAGGACGGCGACCACGATGATCGCGCCCTTGGCGACGTTCTGGGCGGAGATCGACAGGTTGTTGATCGTGAAGACGTTGGTCAGCATCGCGAAGATGAGGACGCCGATCACGGTGCCGACGATCGTGCCGCGGCCGCCGATGAGCAGCGTGCCGCCGACGACGACGGCGGCGATCACCTCGAGCTCGTAGTACAGGCCGTTCGTCGAGCTGCCCGCCGTGGTGCGGCCGAGCATCATCACGCCGGCGATGCCGGCGGTCAGGCCCGAGAGCGCGTAGACGTACAGCAGGTGGCGCTGCACCTTGATGCCCGCGAGCCGCGACGCCTCGAGGTTGCCGCCGACGGCCACCGTGCGGCGGCCGAAGGTCGTGCGGTTGAACAGGAACCAGCCGGCGACGGCGACGACCCCGAAGATCCACACGAGCACCGGGACGCCGATGAGGTCGCCGCGGAAGAAGTCCAGGAACCCGTCCACGCTGACGACCTGCGTCTGCCGGCCCGAGATCATCTCCGCGAGGCCGCGCGCGGCGATCATCATCGCCAGGGTCGCGATGAACGACACCACCTTGCCGTAGGCGATGATCAGGCCGTTGACGACGCCCGCCGCGGTGCCGACCACGAGCGCCGTGAGCACCATGACCGTCCAGTGCACGTCCTCGGCCATCGTCTGCGTGGCGAGGGTGCTGGCCCACACGGACGCCAGGCCGACGAGGGAGCCCACGGACAGGTCGATGCCGCCGGCCGTGATGACGAAGGTCATCCCGATGGCGAGGACGCCGGTCACCGACGCGAGCCGGAGGATGGTCATGACGTTGTCGAGGCTGGCGAAGCGCTCGCCGCCCGTGATCACGCCGACGACGGCGACGAGGACCAGGGCCACGACGAGCCCGATCGTGCGGCCCGCGGGGCCCGACAGCCACGAGGGCCGCGACGTGCCGGCGGACGGCGACTCCACCTGGGTGCTCATGCGGCGGTTCCTTCCATGACGAGGTCGAGCACGCCGTGCTCGTCGATGTCCTGCGCGGGTGCCCGGTGCACCACGCGCCCTTCGGAGACCACGAGCACGTGGTCGGCGAGCCCGAGGACCTCGGGGATCTCGCTGGAGACGACGATCACCGCCGTCCCGGCGTCGGCGAGCCGGCGCACGAGGGCGTAGAGCTCCGACCGCGCGCCGACGTCGACGCCGCGGGTGGGCTCGTCGAGGAGCAGCACGTCGCAGCCGTGGACCAGCCACCGGCCGAGGAGGGCCTTCTGCTGGTTGCCGCCGGACAGGGTGCGCGCCGCGCGGTCCACGTCCGTGGGCCGCAGGTCGAGGGCCGCGACCTGCTCGCGCGCCGCCGCGCGCTCGGCGCGCTCGTCGAGCCAGCCGCCGCGGGCGAACCGGGCGAATGTCGAGAGGGTGACGTTCCGGTAGACGGGCTCGTCGAGGACGAGGCCCTGGCTCTTGCGCTCTTCCGGGGCGAGGCCGACGCGGGCGCTCACGGCCGCGGGCACCGACCCCGGGCGCAGCCGCCGACCGCCCACGTGGACCCGGCCGTTCGTGGCCCGGCGTGCGCCGTAGATCGTCTCGAGGATCTCGGAGCGCCCGGAGCCGACCAGCCCGGCCAGCCCGACGATCTCCCCGGCCCGGACCTGGAACGACACGTCCTCGAACGTGCCGGCGAGGCCGAGGCCCTCGACGTCGAGCACCACGGGGGCCACGTCGGGGACGCCCGGACGCTCCGGGAACGCGTACTCGACGTTGCGCCCGGTCATGAGGCGGATGAGCTCGGCCGTGGGCGTCGTGGCCGCCGGGAGGTCGCGGCCCACCGTGCGCCCGTTCTTGAGGACCGTGATGCGGTCGCCGATCTGGCGGATCTCCTCCAGCCGGTGGGAGATGTACACGACGGCGACGCCCTGCTCGGTGAGCGTGCGGACCACGCGGAAGAGGTTGCGCACCTCTCCGGCGTCGAGCACGGCGGACGGCTCGTCCATGACGATCACACGCGCGTCGTGGGACAGCGCCCGAGCCATGGACACGACCTGCTTGCCGGCGGCGGAGAGCTGCCCGACCTCGCGGTGGGGCGAGATCTCGGGGTGGCCGAGGCGGGTCAGCAGGTCGCGCGTGCGGGCGGCGACCTCGCGGCGCTGGGTGAACCCGCCGCGGGCGAGCTCGTGGCCGAGGAACACGTTCTCCGCCACGGTGAGCCCGTCGACGACGTCGAGCTCCTGGTAGATCGTCGCGACGCCGTGCTTGAGCGCCGCGACCGGGTGCGGGATGGCGATCTCCTCACCGTCGAGCACGATGCGGCCCGCGGTGGGCTGGTGCGCCCCGGCGAGGACCTTGATGAGCGTCGACTTCCCGGCGCCGTTCTGGCCGAGCAGGCAGTGCACCTCCCCCGGCAGCACGTCGAGGTCCACCCCGTCGAGCGCCTTGGCTCCCGGGAAGTGCTTGACGATGCCCTCCATGCGCAGCAGAGGGGCGGGGGCGTCGCTGCCCTCCGGCGGTGCCGCGTCGTCGCGGTCCACGTCGACCATGGGTCTGAACCTAGGGCGCACTTCTGTCGATCGTCAAGCAAAAGACGGGTGTTATTCGATCGTGATTGACTACGGACATGACGGAAGGCGCAGCGGTCGGACCTCGCACCCCCGGGGCCGGCGAGATGTTCCAGCTCCTGCGCGACGGCCGGGCCCGCACCCGCGCCGAGCTCGCGACCCTCACCGGCCAGGCCCGGTCCACGGTCGCCGGGCGGATCGACGCGCTCATGGCGGCGGGCCTCATCGCCCCGGCCGGCGAGGCCACCTCGACCGGCGGGCGCCCGCCCGCCACCTTCGCGTTCAACCCGTCGTCGCAGGTCGTGCTGGGCGTCGACCTCGGCGCCACCCACGCCCGGCTCGCCGTGACCGACCTGGCCTCCACGGTGCTCGCCGAGCTGGACGCGCCCCTGGCCATCGCCGACGGACCGGAGCCCGTGCTCGGCTGGGTGGCCGACACCGGCCGCAAGCTGCTCGAGACCGCCGGCCGCTCCCTCGGCGACCTCGCCGGGGTGGGCGTCGGCCTGCCCGGCCCGGTCGAGCACGCGACCGGGCACCCGAACAACCCGCCGATCATGCCCGGCTGGGACGACGCGGACGTGCCCGGGATCCTCCGCGGCCACTTCGACGCACCGGCGCTCGTCGACAACGACGTGAACATCATGGCGCTCGGCGAGCACCGCATCGCCTGGCCCGACGTCTCCGACCTCATCCTCGTCAAGGTCGCCACCGGCATCGGCGCGGGCATCATCGCCGACGGCGCGCTGCGGCGCGGCGCGCAGGGGGCTGCCGGCGACGTCGGACACATCGCCGTCCCCGGCGCGGAGGACATCGTGTGCCGCTGCGGCAACGTCGGCTGCCTCGAGGCGATCGCGAGCGCGCAGGCCCTCGCCGTGCGGCTGCGCGCCGAGGGCCTCGACGTGTCCGGGCCCGCGGACGTCGTCGCGCTGGTCCGCGGCGGCGACGTCACCGCCGGGCGGGCCGTGCGCCAGGCCGGCCGCGAGATCGGCAGCGTGCTCGCGGCGACCGTCAGCCTGCTCAACCCGTCCGTCATCGTGCTCGGGGGAATCCTCGCCGAGGCGGGCGAGCACCTGCTGGCCGGGATCCGCGAGGTGGTCTACCGGCGGTCGCTGCCGCTGGCCACCCAGCACCTGCGCATCGCCGTCGCCCGCACCGGGGCGCAGGCGGGCGTGCTCGGCGCCGCCGCGATGGCCGCCGACCACGCCCTGTCCCCCGAGGCCGTGGACGCACTCACCGCGTGACGCCCCCGGGTCAGCCGGTCGCCGTCCGCAGGTAGGCCACCAGGGCGGCACGCGCCTCGGCGGCCATGCGCTCCCGCTCGTCGCCCGACGCCGCCACCACGAGCGGCATCGTCGCCCGGACGAGCTGTGTCGCGACGACGGACACGCGCCGGGCGTCGTCAGGAGCGAGGCGCGGCGCGCGCGCAGCGACCAGCCGGGCGGCACGCTCGTGGATCGACGCGTCCAGCGGCGCCGTCGCCTCGGCCAGACCGGGCGGCGGGTCCGTCCGCGCGAAGAGCGTCTTGAACGCGGGGTGCGCCACGTTGAACGCGACGACCGGGTCGAGGACGCGGCGCACGAGGTCCTCGAGCGTGAGCACCGTGGGGTCGACGCCGTCGAACGCCGCCGCCTGGAGCTCGGCGAGCCCGGCCGCGTACCGCTCGGCCAGCCCGTGGGCGATCTCGTCCTTGTTGCGGAAGTACTGGTAGAGCGAGCCGGGCGAGATGCCCGCCTCCCTGGCGACCGCGTTGGTCGTGGCGGCGTCGTACCCGTCGCGGACGAACACCTGCGCCGCGGCCCCGAGGATCTCTTCGATCCGCCGCTGCCCGCGCGCCTGGCGCCGCGGCGTCGACGCGCCTGCGGACGCCTCGTCGGAACTGGTCATGTCCTCCCCTCTCGACAAACGCGAGCGATCGCTCGTATTCTCCGAAATACGAACAAGTGCTCGCGTTCACGCTACAGGAGGCCGCTGTGCTCGAGATCCTCGCCCGGACCGTGACCCGCCACCCGAGGCGCGTCGTCGCCGTGACCTGCCTGGTGCTCCTCGCCCTGTCGGCCGCCGCCGCCGGGGTCGTGGGCGCCCTCTCCCTCAACCGCTACGAGGCGCCGGGGTCGGAGTCGTTGGCGGCACGCGAGGCCCTGGCCGCCTCGGGGCGGGGCAGCCCGAACGTCGCGCTCCTCGTCGAACCCTGGGGGCGCGACGCGACCGTGGACGACCCGGCGGTCGAGGCGGCCGCGCTCCAGGTCGTGGGCGACCTCGAGTCCGTCCCGGGCGTCGGCGACGTGTGGTCCGCGTGGGACCCCGCGACGCCGGACACCCTGGTGAGCGACGACCGCACGGCCGGGCTCGTGCTCGCCTGGGCCCCGGGCGACGCCGACCGTGTGCGCGGCACGGTGCTGCCGGCGATCGAGGACCACGTGCTCGCCGGCGTGCCCCGGGACGGCCCCGTGACGGTCACCCTCGGCGGGGGCGACCAGGTGTTCCGGGTCGCCGCCGAGCAGGCCCGCACCGACTTCCTGCGGGCCGAGCTCGTCGTGATCCCCCTGGTCGGCCTGCTCCTGTGGGCCGTCTACCGGCGGCTCGGGGTCGCGCTGGTGACCCTCGCCACCGGTGTGCTCGCGGTGGTGGGCACCCTCGCAGCGCTGCGCGCGGTCGCGGCCTTCACCGACGTCTCGACGTTCGCCTCCAACATCGCGCTCGTCCTGGGCATCGGGCTGGGCGTCGACTACGGGCTCTTCATGGTCTACCGGTTCCGGGAGGAGCTCGCGGCCGGCGACGGCGTGGCGGACGCCGTGCGCCGTGCGGTGCGGGCCGCCGGACGGACGATCGCGTTCAGCGGGCTCACCGTCGCGGCGGCCCTCGCCGTGCTCCTCGTCTTCCCGTTCCCGTTCCTGTCGTCCTTCGCGTACGCCGGGATCGCGGTGGTGCTCAGCGCGCTTCTGGCGTCGGTCGTCTTCCTGCCCGCGGCGCTCACGCTCCTCGGCCGACGGGTGCTGCCCCGGGGCACGCCGTCCGACGGCGCCCTCTGGCGCCGGACCGTCGAGCGCGTCACCTCCCGGCCGCTCGCGTGGGGCGGCGCGGGGCTCGCGGTCCTGGTGCTGCTGGGTGCCCCCGCGCTCGGCATCACGTTCGGGGCGCCCGACGACCGTGTGCTGCCGTCCGGCTCCCCGGTCCGCGCGATGTACGACACGGTCCGGGCCGACTTCCGCACCGAGGAGGCCGACGCGCTGCAGGTGGTGCTGCCGCACGCCGACGCCGGCGACGCGGCGGCCGTCGCCGCCCATGCCGCCCGGCTGTCGGGGCTGCCGGGCGTCGAGCGTGTCGACGCGGCGGCCGGGTCGTGGGCCCGGGGCGAGCCCGTCGCTCCGTCCGGGACGGCGTCCCGGTTCACGCTCGCCGACGGCGGCACCTGGGTGTCCGTCGTCCCCACCGGGGAGGCCCTCGCCGAGGACCCCACGGGCCTGGTCGCGGCCGTCCGGGACGCCGTGGCGCCGACGGAGCTCGGCGCCGCCCTCGTCGGCGGCTACCCCGCGGACCTCGCCGACTACCGGGACGGCGTCGCGGAACGGCTGCCGCTCGTCGCCGCACTCGTCGTGCTGGTCACGCTGGTGGTGCTGTTCGCCATGACCGGGTCGGTGGTGGTCCCGGCGATCGCCGGGGTGCTCAACGTGCTCAGCCTGTCGGTGATGTTCGGCGTGCTCGTCGCCGGCTTCCAGGAGGGGCTGCTGGCCGGCGTGCTGGGGTTCGAGGCCACCGGGACCATCGAGCCGAGCATCCCGCTGCTGATGTTCTGCATCGCCTACGGGCTGTCCATGGACTACCAGGTCTTCCTCCTGGCGCGCGTGCAGGAGGAGTACCGCCGCTCCGGGGACGCCCTCGGCGCCGTACCGCGCGGCGTCGCCCGCTCCGCCCCGCTGGTCACCGCGGCCGCCATCATCCTCGCCGCGTCGTTCGCGGTCTACGCGACCAGCGGCATCACCTTCCTGCAGCAGCTCGGTATCGGCATGGCCGTGGCCGTGCTCGTCGACGCCACGATCGTGCGGGGCGTGCTGCTGCCCGCGGCACTCGGCCTCGTCGGCGACGCCGCCTGGTGGTCGCCCGCGCCGCTGCGACGCCTCGCGCGCCGCTGGCGGCTCGGGGAGGCCGAGGGACCCGCGCCCGCACCCGCGGCGCCCCCCGTCCTCGTCGGCGACGCCTGACGGCCGTACCAGCGCTGGTCAGCGCTGCTCGAGGACGCCGACGTGCAGGTCCAGCAGCGCCGCCGTGCGCTCGCTCGGGCCGCGGCCGAAGCCGCACTCCGTCGCGACGCCGACCGTCCGGTCGCCCAGGACCTGCGCCGCCGCGGCGAGGCGGCGCGTCGCGCCCTCGACGCCGTCCTCGTGGTGCAGGACGCCGAGGTAGAGCTCGGTGGCCGGGTCCAGCGCGAGGCCGCCGAGCGGCGCGACGTACGCGACGTCGTCCCTGTCGATCGGCACCGGCAGGTGCACCCAGGTGATCGGGCGCGGGAGGGCCGTGACCAGGGCGTTCGCCATCTCCACGAGGTGACCGGTGTCCGCGGGCTCGACGAAATGCTTCTCCGCCACGTCGCCGTAGCAGAGGTGGAAGCCGAGCTCGACGCCCGGCGGGACGTGCGCCGCGAACCGCGCCGCGCGCGCGGCGGCGCCCTGGACGACGTCCTCGTCGCCGCCCGCGGCACGGTCGAACCAGGCCCGGGCCGCGCCGCCGCCGAGGTTCGCGCCCTCGACGAAGGCGAACTCCGTGGCGAGGTCGACCTGGACGGCGAGGTCCTCCGACGGCACCGCCGCGAGGATCTCCTCGAGCTCGCGCACGAGCGCCGCCTCGTAGACCGGGTGCACGGCGGCGCGGTCGGCCGGTGCGACGAACGTGGTGACGGCGGCCAGCGGTGAGGGCAGGCACACCTGGAACCGCGTGCCCGGCGCGATGACGCCCTCGGCCCGCAGCGCGACGAAGTCGGCGTACGACGCGCGCGCCGCCTCCGCGTACCCGAGGGGGCCGAAGCGCAGCTCGTCGGCGGGCACCGAGCCGTCCAGCACGTGCGGCCGCACGTCGAAGCCCGCCACGACGACGGGCTGGTCGCCCACGCGGGACAGGCCCTCGACCGCCTCGAACCGCGAGCCCTGGAACAGGATCCAGTGGAACCGCTCGCCCACCTCGCCGTCGGGGATGCGGCGGGCGTGCGAGCCGAGCCGCGTCGCGACGGTGCGCAGGGTGTCGCGCGCCGAGGGGAGGTTCACGGAGCCCACGAGGTGGGCGCCGCGCAACGTCAGGGTCGAGGTGGTCTGGTTCGGGGCGAGCGTGTCCGGCACCCGCGCATCGTAGCCCCGGGCGTCAGTCGGCCCCCTCGCCGTCCGCGGCGCTGGCAGCGCCCTCGCCCACGGCGGCCGGGCCGCCCTCGAGCAGGCGCGTGAACCCGTCCTCGTCGAGGATCGGCAGGCCGAGCTCCTCGGCCTTGGCCGCCTTCGAGCCCGCGTTCTCGCCGACGACGACGTAGTCGGTCTTCTTCGAGACGGACCCGGCCGCCTTGCCGCCCGCGGCGAGGATCGCCTCCTTCGCGCCGTCCCGGCTGTACCCCTCGAGCGAACCCGTGACCACGACCGTCAGGCCGGCGAGCGGACCGGTCGGCCCCTCGTCCGCCGCCGCCGCCATCGCGGCGGGGCCCGGGTGGTCGGGGATCCAGGTGCGCACCCCGGCGGCCTGCCAGCGGTCGACGATCTCGCGGTGCCACTCGACGTCGAACCAGGCCAGCAGGGCGTCCGCGATGATGGGGCCGACGCCCTCCACGGCGGCCAGCTCCTCGCGCGACGCGGCGCGGATCGCGTCGAGCGAGCCGAACCAGCCCGCGAGCGCCCGGGCGGCCACGGGCCCGACGTGCCGGATGTTGAGGCTGACCAGGATGCGCCACAGGTCCTTGGTCTTCGCGAGCTCCAGCTCGTCGAGGAGCTTGGTGGCCGCGGCCGTCGGCTCGAAGGCCGGCAGGGCCTCCCCCGCCGCCTCGGCCTCGGCGCGGCGGGCCCTGGTGATCGTGACCTTCTTGCGGAACGGCGTGCGTCGCCGCGCGACGCCGTCGTCGTCGACCTTGGGCAGGCCCGTCTCGGCGTCGCGCACCACGACCTCGATCGGCAGCAGCTCGTCCAGCGTGAGCTCGAACAGCCCGGCCTCGGTGCGCAGGGGCGGCACCTCGGGCACCTCGGGCTGCGTGAGGGCCGACGCCGTCACCTCTCCCAGCACCTCGACGTCGAGCCCGCCGCGCGAGCCGATGTGCTCGACCCGGCCGCGCACCTGCGCCGGGCACGACTCGGCGTTGGGGCAGCGCAGGTCGACGTCGCCCTCCTTCATCGCCCGCAGCGGGGTGCCGCACTCGGGGCACTCGGCGGGCATGACGAACTCCTCGCGCGGGTAGCCGTCGTCGGCCAGCGCCGTCACCGGGCCGAGGATCTCGGGGATGACGTCGCCCGCCTTGCGCAGCACGACCATGTCGCCGATGCGCACGCCCTTGGCCTTCACCACGTCCTGGTTGTGCAGGGTGGCCTGCCGCACCGTGGAGCCCGCCACCAGGACCGGCTCCATCACGGCGTACGGGGTGGCCCGGCCGGTGCGGCCGACGCCCACCTGGATCGCCACGAGGCGGGTGGTGACCTCCTCCGGCGGGTACTTGTAGGCGATGGCCCAGCGGGGGGCGCGGCTCGTGGCGCCGAGGCGGCGCTGGTCGCCCAACGCGTCGACCTTGACCACGATGCCGTCCAGCTCGTGCTCGATGTCGTGCCGATGGGCGCCGAACCACTCGATCATCTCGACCACGCCGTCGATGCCCTCGACCACGCGGTTGTGGGGCGAGACGGGCAGCCCCCAGCGGGCGAAGTGCTCGTACGCCTCGGACTGCCGGGCCAGCTCCGTGTGCTCCCCGGCCGTCCACTGCAGCGCGCCGATGCCGTGCACGTACAGGCGCAGCGACTCGACGCGGGCGATCCCGGCCTCGAGCTCCATGCCGTCCTTCTTGTCCAGCAGCTGCCGCAGCCCGCCCGCGGCGGCGTTGCGCGGGTTCGCGAACTGCGGGAAGCGGCGGAGCGCCGCGACGCGGGCGCGCTCCTCGTCGAACGGGCGCGCGGCCGTCGCCCGGCCGTCGTGCCGTGCCCGGGCCTCCGCCACGACGCGGTCGCGCAGCTCCGCCTGCAGCGCGTTGAGCCGCTCGAACGACGCGACGGGGATGAAGACCTCGCCGCGGATCTCGACGAGGTCGGGGTGGCCGTCGCCGGCCAGCCGCCGCGGGATGTCGGCGATCCGCAGCGCGTTCTGCGTGACGTCCTCGCCCGTGCGGCCGTCGCCGCGGGTCGCCGCGCGCACGAGGCGGCCCTTCTCGTACAGCAGGGCGATGGCGAGCCCGTCGATCTTCACCTCGGACAGGTAGCCGACGTGCTCCGCCCCCAGGTCACGGGCCACGCGCGCGTCCCACGCCCGCAGCTCGTCGACCGAGAACACGTTGTCGAGGCTGAGCATGCGCTCCACGTGCTCGACCGTCGCGAAGCCGGCGGCGGCCGCGCCGCCGACCCGCTGCGTCGGCGACTCGGGAGTCTGCAGCGCCGGGTGCGCGGCCTCGATCGCCTCCAGCTCGTGCATCCGCGCGTCGTACTCGGCGTCGGACACCCGGGGGGCGTCCTCCTCGTAGTACGCGCGCTGGTCCTCCTCGACGAGCGCGACCAGCTCCGCCCAGCGGCGCTGTGCCGCGGCTTCGTCGAGCACTGGGTCGAGCGCTGGGTCGAGGCCTGTGTTCTCGGTCTCCGTCACGGGCCCATCTTGCCGTGCGCCGCCGACACCTCGCCCGGCGGTTAGGGTGCCGAGCATGAGCGCCGAGCCCGTCGAGACCGCCCCTCCCGTCACCCCGTCGACACCGCTCGACCCGACCCGGCCGGACCCGTTCGCGTGGCTCGAGGAGGTCGAGGGCGCCGAGGCGCTGGCGTGGGTGCGCGGCCGCAACGACCACGCGCACGCGACCCTCGGCGCCGACCCGGGCTTCGCCGCGACGGAGGCGGCGGTCCGCGAGGTGCTCGACTCCGACGAGCGCATCCCCGACGTATCCCGGATCGGCGACCACCTGTACAACTTCTGGCGCGACGCCTCGCACGAGCGCGGCCTGTGGCGGCGCACCACCCTCGACTCCTACCGCACGGACGCCCCGGACTGGGAGACCGTGCTCGACCTCGACGCCCTCGCCACGGCGGAGGGCGAGAGCTGGGTGTGGCACGGCGCGTCGCTGCTGCGCCCCACGCCGGAGCAGCTCGCGGCGGGCGAGCCGTGGCGCCGCGCGCTGGTCGACCTCTCCCCCGGCGGCTCGGACGCGGACGTCACGCGCGAGTTCGACCTGGTCGCCAAGCGGTTCGTCCCGGCCGCCGAGGGCGGCTTCGAGCGCGACACCGCCCGCGAGGACGGCCGCACCGGCGCCAAGGGCGGCCTGGCCTGGGCCGACGAGGACACGGTCTACGTCTTCACCGACCTCGGCCCGGGCACGACGACGCCGTCGGGCTACCCGCGGACGGTGCGGCTGTGGCGGCGCGGGACGGCGCTCGAGGACGCGCCGCTCGTGTACGAGGGCACCCACGACGACATGTACATCTCCGCGCGACGCTCGCGCACGCCGGGCTTCGAGCGCGACCTCGTGAGCCGCTCGATCGCCTTCTACCGGTCGGAGACGTTCCTCGTCGAGGCGGTCGGCACCCCCGAGCAGCGGCTGGTGAAGATCGACGTGCCCGAGTCCGCGGAGGTCGGCTTCCACCGCGAGTGGCTGCTGGTCGAGCTGCGCGACGACTGGGCGCCCGCGGGCACCACCTACGCCGCCGGCTCGCTGCTGGCCGCGCCGGCGGACGCGTTCCTCGCCGGCTCGCGCGACCTCACCGTCCTGTTCGAGCCCACGGCGTCGACGTCGCTGGTCGGCGCCTCGTGGACGCGCCACCACCTGGTCGTCAACGTGCTCGACGACGTGAAGAACGCCGTGCACGTGCTCACCCCGCCGGCCGAGGCCGCGGCCGGCGTCGCGTGGACGCGCTCGGAGCTGCCGCTCGGCGGCGGCCTGGTCACCGTCGGCGTGCGCGCCGTCGACCCCGTCGACAGCGACGACGTCTGGGTCACGACCACCGGGTACCTCACGCCGTCCACGCTCGCGCTCGCGACCGTCGCCGGGCCCGGCGCGGAGCCGGGCGAGCCCGAGCCGCTGAAGGCCGCGCCGGCCTACTTCGACGCGGACGGCATGGTCGCGGTGCAGCACTTCGCCACCTCGGACGACGGCACCCGCGTGCCGTACTTCGTCGTGGGCCGCCAGGACCTGGTCGAGCCGGCCGACCTGACGACGCCGGGCACGGCGCCCACGCTGCTGTACGGCTACGGCGGCTTCGAGATCCCGCTGCTGCCGGGCTACTCCGGCACCGTCGGGCGGGCGTGGCTCGCCCGCGGCGGCGTGTACGTCGTCGCGAACATCCGCGGCGGCGGCGAGTACGGCCCGGCGTGGCACCAGGCCGCGCTGCGCGAGCGGCGGCACCGGGCGTACGAGGACTTCGCGGCCGTCGCGCGCGACCTCGTGGCCCGCGGCATCACGACGCCCGAGCACCTCGGCGCGCAGGGCGGCTCCAACGGCGGCCTGCTGGCCGGGAACATGCTCACGCAGTACCCCGACCTGTTCGGCGCGGTCGTGGTGCAGGTGCCGCTGCTCGACATGAAGCGCTATTCGCACCTGCTCGCGGGCGCGTCGTGGGTCGCGGAGTACGGCGACCCCGACACCGAGGACTGGGAGTTCGTCCGCACCTTCTCGCCGTACCACCTGCTCGACGCCGACCGCGCCTACCCGCCCGTGCTGTTCACGACGTCGACCAAGGACGACCGCGTGCACCCGGGCCACGCGCGCAAGATGGCGGCGCTGATGCTGGCCGCCGGGCCTGCCGGCGACCAGGACGTGACCTACTACGAGAACGTCGAGGGCGGCCACGGCGGCGCGGCCAACAACGCGCAGGCCGCGCACATGTCCGCCCTCGCCTGGACCTTCCTGCACGACCGCCTCGCCTGACCCCGACGTCGTTGTGGGTGGGCTCGTGGCCCGGTTT
>NZ_JBHVBO010000084.1:0-17079 GCF_042668085.1 Isoptericola sp. NPDC057391
CGCGTTCACGGGCGCCAGGGCGCCCTCCACTTCGGGAGGGATACGTCGCCGCGGAGAAACCCTCGCCCCGCTCTCGTCGTTCCTCGTGGGCGCGCCTGTGGTCGAGGCCGCGCAGCGAGGACCGCGATTGATTGCGGTCGCTGAACTATTGACGCGAGCGCCCGGCTCGGCTAGGTTCTGAGAAACCGGTTTCTGAGGCGTTTCCGGTCGCAGAGCGCGACGGGCACGGGAAGACCGACACCGACGTCGGCCGCACCACGAGCAGCACGACCAGGCACCACCGGGCGCCCCGCTCGTCCCGACCCGAGGGCTGTTCCGGCCCGAGTCTCACGAGAGGCGCGACGATGCCCTTCACGGCGGACCATCGACCCATCCCGCACCGCCCGGACTCCGCACGACCGCACCGGTCCGGTTCGCGACGCCGTCGGCTCGCCGCCGCCCTGGCCGCCCCGGCGCTCGGCCTGACGCTGCTCGCGCCGGTGGCGCACGCGTCGCCGGGCACGGACGCCGAGGCCGCGGGCCGAGCGCTGCTGCACCGCATCGGCGCACCGCCCACGACCACCGCGGACGGCCCCGTCTGGTCGCCCACCGCGACGGGCTTCGCATCCGTGCCGACCGACGACCTCCCGGACGGCACCACCGGCGGGGCGGGCGGGCGGACGGTCACCGTGCGCGACGCCGCGGACCTCGCGGCGTACGCGGCGGCCGACGAGCCGCTGACGATCGTCGTGCAGGGCACCCTCGACGTGGAGCCGTTCGGCTCGATGATCGACGTCGGGAGCGACAAGACGATCGTCGGCGCGGCGGCGGGCGGCGAGCTCGTCGGCGGCGGGCTGCGGCTGCTCGAGGTCGAGAACGTCATCATCCGCAACCTCACGTTCCGCGACTCGTACGTCCCGGCCGACTGGGACGGCAAGAGCGCCGACAACGACAACGACGGCATCCGCATCGACACGTCGGACCACGTGTGGGTGGACCACAACGAGTTCGCGCGCCTCGGCGACGGCCAGCTCGACGTCCGCAAGGACTCGACCGCGGTGACGGCGTCGTGGAACTTCTTCCACGACCACAACAAGACGCTCGGCGTCGGGTGGACGGACAACCTGCTGACGACGCTGACGCTGCACCACAACCGGTTCTCGAACGTGCACCAGCGCAACGGCAGCATCGACAACGTCGCGCTCGGCCACCTCTACAACAACTGGCTGTCCGGGGTGAGCTCCTACGGCACGACGTCCCGCGGCGGCTCCCAGCTGCTGGTCGAGTCGAGCGTCTACGAGAACGCCCGCAACCCGCTCGTCCTCAGCGGCGACGCCGCCCGCCTGCACCAGCGCGACAACCTGTTCCGCGGGAACTGGGGCGAGGAGCCGGCCGAGACCGGGCCCACCTTCGAGGCGTCCGCCCGCTACGACTACACGGCCGACCCCGTCGAGGACGTCGTCCCGCTGCTGACCCGGTACGCCGGCACCCGCTCCACGCACGACGACCGGCTCGGCCGGCGCGTCACGGTGGCGCAGGACGGTACCGGCGACTACCTGTCGCTCCAGGCCGCCGTGGGAGCGGCGTCGCGGTCGCCGCGGCCGGTCGAGATCGTCGTCGGGCCGGGGACCTACCGCGAGGTGCTCTCCGTGTGGCCGGGGGCCGAGGGGCTCACGATCCGTGGCGCGACCGGCGACCCGGCCGACGTCGTCGTCACCTACGACAAGCCGGCGAGCGACTGGGCCACCGCGACCGTCCTCGCCGACGGCGTCACCCTGCGCGACCTCACGCTCGAGAACTCCTACGACGCCGAGGCGAACGGACCGAGGGAGACCCTCGCCCTGCGCGACGCCGGCGACGGCACCGTGCTCGACGACGTCCCCCTCGTCGGCGGCGGCCGCTCGACCGACGACCCCCGCGAGTCCTGACCCGACACCCCAGGAGGAACCATGAGACCCACGACCACCCGCGCCGCGGCGCTGCTCGGCGCCCCCGTGCTGGCCCTGACCCTGCTCGGCCCCGCCGCGCACGCGGCACCCGCCGACGACCCGGCCGCCGCGGGCGCCGCCGTCCTGGAGCGGATCGGCGCACCGGGCACCACGACGGCGGACGGCCCCGTCTGGTCGCCCGTCGCGACCGGCTTCGCGTCCACGCCCACCGCCGACCTCCCGCACGGCACCACGGGCGGCGCGGGCGGCGACGTCGTCACCGTCCGCGACGCGGCCGCGCTCGCCGAGGCCGCGGCGTCGGACGAACCCCTGACCATCTACGTCAAGGGCACCATCGAGCCGGAGGAGCTCGGCTCGATGATCGACGTCGCGAGCGACAAGACCATCGTCGGGCTCGCGTCCGGCGCCGAGCTCGTGGGCGTCGGCCTGCGGCTCGACCACGTGGAGAACGTCATCGTGCGCAGCCTGCGCTTCCGCGACTCGTACGTGCCGGGCGACTGGGACGGCAAGAGCGCCGACAACGACAACGACGGCATCCGCGTCGACACGTCCAGCCACGTGTGGATCGACCACAACGAGCTCACCCGCCTCGGCGACGGGCTGATCGACGTCCGCAAGGACTCCACGGCGGTCACGCTTTCCTGGAACTACCTGCACGACCACAACAAGACGGTGGGCGTGGGCTGGACCGACAACGTGGTCACCGAGATCACGATGCACCACAACCGGTTCTCGAACACCTATCAGCGCAACGCGAGCATCGACAACGTCGCCGCCGGCCACCTGTACAACAACTGGTTCGACGGGCAGGCGCAGTACGGCACGATGTCGCGCGGCGCGTCGCAGCTCGTCGTCGAGTCGAGCGTGTACTCGAACGGCGAGGACGCGATCGTCGCCAAGGACCCGGCGTCGAGGGTCGACTCGCGCGACAACCGGTTCACGACGATCCGCGGGCGCAAGGACGACACCGGGCCGACGTTCGACCCGGCCGCGCGGTACGCGTACTCGCCGGACGACGTGGACGACGTCGTGGAGCTCCTCACGGCGGGCGCGGGCACGCTCGGCGCGCCCGAGAAGGTCCGCCGCACGGTCACGGTGGCGCTCGACGGCACCGGCGACTACGCGTCGGTCGGGGCCGCGGTGGGCGCAGCCTCGCGCTCGCCGCACCCGGTCGACGTCGTCGTCGAGCCGGGCGTCTACCGCGAGGTCGTGCGCGTCTGGCCCGGCGCCGACGGCCTCACGATCCGCGGCGCCACGGGCGACCCGGAGGACGTCGTGCTCACCTACGACCTCGCCGCCGGTCAGGCCAAGTTCTACGGCGGCACGTTCGGGCACACCGGCTCGCCGGTGCTGTCGGTGCTGGCCGAGGACGTCACGCTGCGCGACCTCACCGTCGAGAACGCCTACGACGAGGCCGCGCACGGCGGCAGCCAGGCGCTCGCGCTGCGCACGTCGGGCGACCGCACCGTGCTCGACGGCGTGCGGCTGCTGGGCAACCAGGACACGTACCTGGCCGACCCGGGCTCCGGCGACACGGCGGCCCGCACCTACGTGACGGACTCGTACATCGAGGGCGACGTCGACTTCGTCTACGGCGGCGGCACCCTCGTCGTCGAGGACTCGGAGATCCGTTCGCTCGACCGCGGCTCCGCGACGAACAACGGGTACGTGGCCGCGCCGGCGACGGTGCCGGGCGGCCAGGGCTTCCTGTTCACCGGCAGCCGCTTCACCTCCGACGCGGCGGCGGGCACCGTCTTCCTCGGCCGCCCGTGGCACCCGAGCAGCAACCCGCTGGTCGACCCGTCCGTCGTCGTGCGGGACTCGTGGCTGGGTGCGCACGTCGGCACACCGGCCTGGTCGGACATGAGCGGCTGGTCGTGGCGCGACGACTTCATGCGCGAGCACCGCAACGCCGGACCGGGCGCCGCGCCCGCCGGCGAGGCCGTCGACGGTCGCCCCCAGCTGACCGCCGACGAGGCCGCCGCGCACACCCGCGAGACGTACCTCTCCGGCGACGACGGGTGGGCGCCGTGGCGCTGACCTGGCCCGTGGCGAGCGCGGTCCGCGGCGCATGGGCGACGTCGTCCCGCACCGTGGGCCGCGCTCATCACGACGTTCGTCACAGCGCGCGCGGTGGCGGCCTCGGGGCAGTAGGGTCGACGACGGTTCAGGCCGCCCCCGCGGCCCTCGGAAGGCACCCATCCCCGTGGCCACAGGAGGCTGCATGGTTCCGGACGTGCGCCGGTGACGCCGGTCGAGGCCGTCCCCGTCGGGCGGCTCGACGTGGTCGGGGCGTGGAGCGTGCGTACCGTCGACGACCTCGCGGACGTGCGCGCCGCGCTCGAGACCCGCCTGCCGTGCGACTGTGCGCCCGCCCGCGTCGGCCCGTCCGGCGACCTCGGCGGGCTGTCCGGGCGGCAGCGCATGGTGCTGGTGGCGAGCGAGCTGGTGGCGAACGCCCTGGAGCACGCCCGCCCGCCCGTGGTCGCGCGGCTGCTGTGCGACGGCGACGTCGCCGTGGTGGACGTCGTCGACCGCAGCCCCGACGCGCCGCCCGTCGTCCCGCACGACCGCGAGCCGGGCGAGGGCGGCCACGGCCTGCGCCTCGCGAAGACGATCGCCGACGAGGTCGGCTGGTACCGCACGGACCGCGGCGAGAAGCACGTGTGGGCGCGGTTCACGACCGCGGACCCGGCGCCCGTCACCGCGCCGCAGGGCCTGGCCGGCCACGGCGCGGCGGGCGCGTCGCCCCGAGGGGCCTACCGCGGCGCGTAGCGCTCGGGCGTGAACGCCGCGGCGACGAGCGCGCGCAGGTCCTCCAGGCCGCCGTCCACCAGCCCTCGAGCACGGGCCTGCACGAGCAGGTTGCCGATGGCGGTGGCCTCGACGGGCCCGGCGACCACGGGCAGCCCGGAGCGGTCCGCCGTCGCCTGGCACAGCAGCGTGTTCTGCGCACCGCCGCCGACGACGTGGATGGTCGACACGGTGCGCCCGGCGAGCTTCGCCGCCGTCGTGACGGCGTCCGCGAACGCCTGCGCCAGGCTCTCGACGATGCTGCGCACGTACTCCCCGCGCGTGGCGGGCACGGGCTGGTCGCGCTCGCGGCACCAGTCGGCGATCCGCCCGGGGATGTCGCCCGGCGGCAGGAAGCGCGGGTCGTCGACGTCGAAGACGGCCACCGGCGCCGTGACGTGCGCCGCCTCGGCCAAGAGCTCCTGCAGCGTGCTGGAACGCTGCGCCGCCGTGGACTCGCGCTCCCAGGTGCGGATCGACTCGCTGAGCAGCCACAGGCCCATGACGTTGTGCAGGAACCGCGTGCGCCCGTCGACGCCGCCCTCGTTGGTGAAGCCGGCGAGGCGGGCGTCCTCGGAGAGCACCGGCGCGTCGAGCTCCAGGCCGACCAGACCCCAGGTGCCGCACGAGACGTAGGCGACGTCCCGGCCGGTGGCAGGGACGGCGACGACGGCGGAGGCCGTGTCGTGCGAGCCGACCGCCGTGACCTCCAAGGCCCGGCCCACGAGCTGCGCGACGTCGGGCCGCAGCGTGCCGAGCGACGTCCCCGGCTCGACGACCGGGGGCAGCAGGCCGGCGGGGAGGCCGACCAGGCCGGCGAGCTCCGTGTCCCACTCCCCCGTGCGCGCGTCCAGCAGCCCGGTGGTGGAGGCGTTGGTGCGCTCGGCGACCTCGGCGCCGGTGAGCCAGTGCGCGAGCAGGTCGGGCACCAGCAGCAGCCGGTCGGCGAGGTCGAGCAGCGGCCCCTCCGTGGCGAGCTGGAACACGGTGTTGAACGGCAGGTGCTGGAGCCCGTTGCGCGCGTACAGCGCCGCGGCGTCGACCCGCGCGTGCACGCGCTCCACGCCGTCCGCCGTCCGCGCGTCCCGGTAGTGGTACGGCACGCCGAGCAGCCGGCCGCCGCGCAGCAGGCCGTAGTCCACGGCCCACGAGTCGATCCCGACGCCGAGGATCTCCCCCGGCGCCTCGCGCTCGGCCGCGGCCAGCCCGTCGAGCACCTGGCGGTAGAGCTCCAGCAGGTTCCAGTGCAGCCCGTCGGGCGTGCGGACCGGCTCGTTGGGGAACCGCGCCACGTGCTGCAGCCGCAGCCCCTCGCGGCCGCCGAAGCGGCCCAGGATGACGCGGCCGCTGGTGGCGCCCAGGTCGACGGCGGCGAGGGTGCCCGTCGTCGACCCCGGGGCTGCCGACACCGCCGTCATCGCAGGAACGCCTGCGCCACGCCGGCGTCGACGGGCACGTGCAGGCCGGTGGTGTGCGAGAAGTCGGACGTGCACAGCGCGTAGACGGCGTTCGCGACGTGCTCGGGCAGCACCTCGCGCTTGAGCAGCGTGCGCTGGGCGTAGAACTTGCCCAGGTCCTGCTCCTCGATGCCGTACGTCTTGGCGCGGTTGGCGCCCCAGCCGGAGGCGAAGATGCCGGAGCCGCGCACGACGCCGTCCGGGTTGATGCCGTTGACCTTGATGCCGTGCTCGCCGAGCTCGGCGGCCAGCAGCCGCACCTGGTGCGCCTGGTCGGCCTTGGTGGCGGAGTACGCGATGTTGTTGGGGCCGGCGAAGACGGAGTTCTTCGACGAGATGTAGACGATGTCGCCGCCGAGCTTCTGGTCCACGAGGATGCGCGCGGCGTTCTTGGCCACGAGGAACGAGCCCTTGGCCATGACGTCGTGCTGCAGGTCCCAGTCCGCCTCGGTGGTGTCGAAGAGCGACTTGCTCAGGGACAGGCCCGCGTTGTTCACGATGATGTCCACGCCGCCGAAGGCGAGGACGGCCTCGGCGAGCGCGGCCTGGACGGCGGCCTCGTCGGCGACGTTCGCCGCCAGCCCGATCGCGACGTCGGTGTTCCCGAGCTCGGCGGCCGCCGCCTGGGCCTTCTCCAGGTCGAGGTCGGCGACGACGACGCAGGCGCCCTCCGCCGCGAGGCGGGTGGCGATGGCCTTGCCGATGCCCGACGCCGCGCCGGTGACGAACGCGATGCGCGTGGCGAGCGGCTTGGGCTTCGGCTTGCGCTGGAGCTTGGCCTCCTCGAGCGCCCAGTACTCGATGCGGAACTTCTCCGACTCGTCGATCGGGGCGTAGGTGGACAGGGCCTCGGCGCCGCGCATGACGTTGATCGCGTTGACGTAGAACTCGCCGGCCACGCGGGCGGTCTGCTTGTCCGCGCCGTAGGAGAACATCCCGACGCCCGGCACGAGCACGATGGCCGGGTCCGCGCCGCGCATGGCGGGCGGCTCCTCGCCGCGGGCGCGCGCCTCGGCGGCGCCGCGCTCGTAGTACGCCGTGTAGTCGGCGCGGTACGCCTCGTGCAGCTCGGGCAGGCGCTCCACGATCTCCTCGACCGTCGCGGTGGCCGGCAGGTCCACGACCAGCGGCTTCACCTTGGTGCGCAGGAAGTGGTCGGGGCAGCTGGTGCCGAGCTCCGCGAGGCGCGCGTGCTCGGCGCTCGCCAGGAAGTCGAGGACGACGTCGGCGTCGGTGAAGTGGCCGACCTGCGGCTTGTCGTGGGAGGCGACGGCCCGCAGGTGCGGGGCGAGCGCGGCGGCCTTGGCGCGGCGCTCGTCGTCGGGCAGGGCGCCGTAGCCGTCGAGGGCCGGGCCGAAGGGCTCCGGCGCGCCGTGCTCCGCGATGTACGCGGCGGCGGTCTCGATGATCCACAGCGAGCTCGCCTCGGCCTCCTCGGCCGTGTCGCCCCAGGCGGTGATGCCGTGCCCGCCGAGCACGGTGCCGATCGCGTCGGGGTTCGCCGCCTTGATCTCCGCGATGTCCAGGCCGAGCTGGAAGCCGGGGCGGCGCCACGGCACCCACACGACCTTGCCGCCGAAGATCTTCTGCGTGAGCTCGGGGCCGTCGACGGCGGTCGCGATCGCGATGCCGGCGTCCGGGTGCAGGTGGTCCACGTGCGCGGCGTCGACGAGGCCGTGCATGGCCGTGTCGATGCTCGGGGCGGCGCCGCCCTTGCCGTGCAGGCAGTAGTCGAAGGCGGCGACCATCTCGTCCTCGCGCTCCACCCCCGGGTACACGTCGACCAGGGCGCGCAGGCGGTCGAGCCGCAGCACGGCGAGGCCCTTCGAGGTTAGGGTGCCGAGGTCGCCGCCGGAGCCCTTGACCCACAGCAGCTCGACGTCCTGCCCGGTGACCGGGTCCTTCTCGATCCCCTTGGCGGACGTGTTGCCGCCGGCGTAGTTGGTGTTCCGCGGGTCGGCGCCCAGGCGGTTCGACCGCGCGACGAGGGCCTCCACGGTCGGGTTGACGGTCTGGTTCGACATCGGTGCTCCGGTGGTCGGTCCGTCGTCCGACGGACGGGTGGGTGTCAGGGGTACGGGGTCAGCGCGGGGGCTCGTGCGTGGTGCCGACGAGGGCGTCGGTCGTGAGCCACGCGACGATCCGCGCGAGGCTGCGCGCGGAGCCGGGGTGCTCGGGATGGTTGAGGTGGCCGTGCACGGTGCCGTCCTCGCGGACCACGAGGACGTCGACCCCGGCGGCCGCGAGCTCGGCGGCGTAGGCCTCGCCGCCCGAGCGCAGGGCGTCGTGGTCGGAGTTGACGACCAGCGTGGGCGGCAGGCCGCGCAGGTCCTGGCCGCCGGGGAACGCGTAGGGCGAGGTCGCCGGGCCGTCGTGGCCGAGGTAGTTCGCGTTCATCGCGCGCACCGCCGCGGGCGGGAAGTCCTTCTCCGGCGGCAGCGCCGCGACCTTGGCGGCCAGCTCCTCCGAGGGCGCGGGCAGCTCCTGGTGAGTCACCGGGTAGGCGAGCACGACGCTGCGCGGCGCCGGGACCACGCCGTCGGGCGTGCCGCCCTGACCGAGCGAGCCGAGCGGGACCGCGCCGTCGCGCAGGCGCAGCGACGCCCCCGCGGCGAGGTCGCCGCCGGCGCTGGCGCCGCCCAGCGACCACCGCCCCGCGGGGACGCCGAGGTCGGCGGCGCCGCCCCCCGCGGCCCACGCGAACGCGAAGGCGACCTCCTCGGACGGCACCGGGAAGCGGACACCGCCGGTGCCGGGCGTCGCGCCCGCGGCGCGGTAGTCGATCGCGGGCACCAGGCGGTACTCGACGCTCACGACGGCGATCCCCGCCGCGGCGAGACCGCGCGCGACGCCGTCGGCCTCGGGCATGTCGAGGTCGCCGTGCGCGAACGCCCCGCCGTGCGCCCACACCATGCCCGCGACGGGCGTGCCGTCCGGGCGGTAGACACGCACCCGCAGGTCGCCGTGCGGCCCCGCGAGCACGCGGTCGGCGACCGCGGCGCCCCGGCCCGCCGGGCCTGGCGCGGTGTCCGCCGTCGCGCCCGCCGCCGTCGTCGTCATGCTCAGGCGCCCCAGCCGGCCTGCTGGCCGCCGACGCGCTCGGCCGCGATCTTCTCCGCGTACCCCGAGGCGGCGAACGCCTTCATCGGGTCGGCGTCCAGGCCCTGCTCGGTGCGCAGGTCGGCGAGCAAGTCACGGACGTCGGTGTTGTACGCGTCCATGAGCACGCCGTTGGCGCCGAGCACGTCCCCGGAGCGCTGCGCGGCGTCGAGCGCCTCGGCGTCCACGAGCAGCGCCTTGGCCGTGGCCTCCTGCACGTTCATCACGGAGCGGATCTGGCCGGGGATCTTCTCCTCGACGTTGTGGCACTGGTCGAGCATGAAGTTCACCCCCGACTCCGGTCGCAGCGCGTCGGCCTGCACGATCTCGTGCATGATCCGGAACAGCTGGAACGGGTCCGCGGCGCCGGCCATGAGGTCGTCGTCGGCGTAGAAGCGCGAGTTGAAGTCGAACGCCCCGAGCCGGCCCTGGCGCAGCAGCTGCGCCACGATGAACTCGATGTTGGTGCCGGGCGCGTGGTGGCCCGTGTCCAGCACGACGTTCGCCTTCTCGCCGAGGGCCAGGCAGTGCAGCAGGGACGTGCCCCAGTCCGGCACGTCCGTGTGGTAGAACGCCGGCTCGAAGAACTTGTACTCGAGCACCATGCGGTGGTCGTCGTCGAGCTCGGCGTAGATCTCCGCGAGCGACTCGGCCAGCCGGTCCTGACGGGCGCGGATCGAGTCCTGACCGGGGTAGTTGGTGCCGTCCGGCAGCCAGACCTTCAGCTCCTTGGACCCCGTGGCGCGCATGACGTCGATGCACTGCACGTGGTGGGCCACGGCCTTGCGGCGCACGGCCGGGTCGGAGTGCGTGAGGGAGCCGAGCTTGTAGTCGTCGTCCTGGAACAGGTTCGAGTTGATCATCCCGATGGTCACGCCGTGCTCCTTGGCGTGCCGGGCCAGGTCGGAGAAGTCGTCGACCAGGTCCCACGGGACGTGCAGCGACACGCGCGGAGCGATGCCCGTGTAGCGGTGCACCTGGGCGGCGTCCGCGATCTTCTCGTACGGGTCGCGGGGGGTCCCGGGCGTGCCGAAGACCTTGAACCGGGTGCCCGAGTTGCCGAACGCCCACGAGGGCAGCTCGATGGTCTGCTCGCCGAGGGCCTTGCGCAGCCGTGCGTCGAGCACGGGCGTCGTCGCCGTCATGTGTCCTCCTCGTCCGCGCTCCCTCGCGCGATGGTGGTGCGGCCGGCAGGGCGACCGCTTTGAATCGTTTCATAGCCTAGGCGGGGCGCGAGGCGGCGTCAACCGTCCGCGCACGTTCGAACACCCGCCCGCCGACTTGTCAGGGCCAGGAGCACGTATACGTGAACCTAGCCCTGACAACTCGCGAGCGCTGGGAGGTGTCAGGGCCACGAGCAGGTATACGTGCGCGTGGCCCTGACAGGTCGCGGACGGTCAGCCGGCGCGGCGCGCGGCGTCGAGCTGCGACTCCAGGTGGAAGACCTCCTCGAGCTGGACGAAGCCTTCGTCGGGGCGCCCCTCGGCAGGCTCGAAGAAGTCCTTCATGGCGGCCTGCCAGCGCTCGTTCACCTCGCGGGCGGCCATGTCGCGCTGCGCGCGCTCGTAGTCGTCGGTCCGCAGGACGCCGACGAGCAGCCCGTCGGCGCCGAGGAACAGGCGGTAGTCGTGCCAGCCGGTCTCGGCGAGAGCCTCGAGCATCTCGGGCCAGACGGCGGCGTGCGCGGCCTTGTACTCCTCGATCCGGTCGCGTCGTACGCGGGACACGAAGCAGACGTGCGTCGTTGCGCCGTCGTCGATGAAACGGTTCATACGATGAACCTAGCAACACGAGACCGCGCTGGTCGCCGCCCGGTCCGGCGCCCAGGTACCTCTACGCTGGAGCCCAGGCGCGACGACGCGCCCGAAACCCGAGGAGCAGCCCATGACGACGACCGCCCCGCGCCGCCGCGCGTCGATCAGCGACGTCGCGCGCCAGGCCAAGGTGTCGGTCGGCACGGTCTCGAACGTGCTCAACCGTCCCGACCGCGTCTCGCCTACCACCCGCGAGCGGGTGCTCGCCGCCATCGACGACCTCGCGTTCGTGCCCAACGGCTCCGCCCGGCAGCTGCGCGCCGGCACCATCACGACGGCGGGCGCCATCGTGCTCGACGTGTCCAACCCGTTCTTCACCGACGTGGCGCGCGGCATCGAGGACCGCCTCGAGGAGGCGGACTACACGCTCATGCTCGCCAGCTCCGACGAGAAGCCGGAGCGCGAGGCCCGCTACCTGCGACTCTTCGAGGAGCACGGCGTTCAGGGCGTGATGGTCGTGCCTGCCACGCAGGACCTCGAGCACCTCGAGACCCTCCGCGCCCGCGGCCTGCGCGTCGTGCTGCTCGACCGCCCGTCGCCGGTCGACACGCTGTCGTCGGTGGCCGTCGACGACCGCGCGGGTGCCGCCGCCGCCGCGCGCCACCTCGTCGACCTCGGGCACGAGCGGATCGCCTTCCTCAACGGGCCGCACACCATCCGCCAGTGCGCCGACCGCAGCGCCGGCCTGCACGACGCGCTCGTGGAGCTGGACCTCGACCCCGCCGAGGCGCTGGTCGAGATCACGATCGCCACGCTCAACGCCGACGGCGGCCAGTCCGGCACCGAGCAGGTCCTCGCGCTCGCCGACCGCCCGACGGCCACCATGTGCGTCAACGACCTCACCGCCCTCGGCGCCCTGCGCACGCTTCGCGCGGCGGACGTCCCCGTGCCGTCCGGCATGGCCGTGGTGGGGTACGACGACGTCACGTTCGCGGGCGAGCTGGCCACGCCGCTCACGTCGGTGCGCCAGCCGACCCACCAGCTCGGCCACCGCGCAGCGGACCTGCTGCTGGACCCCCACGACGCCGTCGAGCAGGTGACGTTCCAGCCCGAGCTGGTCGTCCGCGAGTCCACGACCGGCGTCGGCTGACCCGATACGCCTTCCACCAAGCGATCCTTCGCGCCATCCGCACCGATGACGCAAAGGATCGCTTGCTGGAAGGGCGACCGGAAGGGCGGCAAGCGCTTCCCCGTTGAATCGATACATGACAGACTCGGGTCATGCGACGACGCACGACTCCGGAGTCCACCCCGACCCCTCGCCCCTGGAACGCCGGCCTCGTCGGCCTCGGCTTCGGCGGCGACTACAACCCCGAGCAGTGGCCCGACGACGTGCGTCTCGAGGACCTCGAGCTCATGCGCGAGGCCGGCGTCACGATCCTCAGCGTGGCGATCTTCTCCTGGGCGACGATCGAGCCGCGCGAGGGCGAGCTCGACTGGGCCTGGCTCGACCAGACGATGGACCGGCTGCACGCCGCCGGCATCCAGGTCGCGCTCGCCACCGCCACCGCGTCGCCGCCGCCGTGGCTCACGCGCAAGCACCCCGAGATCCTGCCCCGCCTGGCCGACGGGACCGCGCTGCACCAGGGCGGCCGCCAGGCCTACGCCGTCACGCACCCCGTGCACCGCGACTACGCGCTGCGCATGACCACCCGCATCGCCGAGCGCTACCGCGACCACCCCGCGCTCGCCGTCTGGCACGTGGACAACGAGATCGGCTGCCACGTGCCGCGCGACTGGTCCGACGCCGCCGCGGCCGCGTTCCGCGACTGGCTGCGCGCGCGCTACGGCAGCGTGGACGCGCTCAACGAGGCGTGGGGCACGGCCTTCTGGTCGCAGCGCTACGGGTCGTTCGACGACGTGCTGCCGCCGCTCGTCGCGCCCACCTTCGCCAATCCCACGCAGCAGCTCGACTTCCACCGCTTCTCCTCCGACGCGCTGCTCGACTACTACCTCGACCTGCGCGACACCCTGCGGGAGATCACGCCGGACGTGCCCGTCACGACCAACCTCATGGCGACGGCGCACTGCCAGGGCATGGACTACTTCCGGTGGGGGCCGGAGCTCGACGTCGTCGCGAACGACCACTACACCTACCCCGCCGACCCCGAGCGGCACGTCGACCTCGCGTTCTCCGCCGACCTCACGCGCGGCGTCGCGGGCGGCGCGCCGTGGGTCCTCATGGAGCACTCGACGTCGGCCGTGAACTGGCAGCCGCGCAACACGCCCAAGGCGCCGGGCGAGATGCTGCGCAACTCCCTGCAGCACGTGGCCCGCGGCGCGGACGCGGTGATGTTCTTCCAGTGGCGCCAGTCGCGGGCCGGCGCCGAGAAGTACCACTCGGCGATGGTGCCCCACGCCGGCCGGGACTCCGACGTCTGGCGCGACGTCGTCACGCTCGGGCGCGCGCTGCGGGCGCTGGGCGAGGTCCGCGGGTCGCGAGTGCGCTCGCGCGCGGCCGTCGTCGTGGACTATCCGTCGTGGTGGGGGGCGGAGCTCGACTCGCACCCCACGCAGGACCTGCGCTACATGGACCAGGTGCAGGCCTGGTACCGGGCGCTGTGGCGGCTCGGCGTCACGACCGACCTCGTGCCGCCGGGCGCCGGCCTCGACGGCTACGAACTCGTGGTGCTGCCCACGACGTACGTCGTCACGGACGCCGACGCCGCGAACGTCGCTGCCGCCGCCGAGCGCGGGGCGACCGTCGTCGTCACCTACTTCTCCGGCATCGTCGACGAGCACGACCACGTGCGGCTCGGCGGCTACCCGGGCGCCTTCCGCGACCTGCTCGGGGTGCGCACCGAGGAGTTCCACCCGCTGCAGGACGGCGCGCCGGTGCGCGTGGTCGGCAAGGCGGTGGGCGGCGAGGCCACCGCGGACCTGTGGACCGAGAAGACGCACGTGGCCGAGGGCACGGAGGTGGTCGCGTCGTACGACGACGGCGCCCTCGCCGGGCGGCCGGCGGTCACCCGCCGCGAGGTCGGGGCCGGTCGGGCGTGGTACGTCGGGACGCGGCTCGACGACGCGGGCCTGGGCGCGCTCGCCGAGCGGCTCGTGGCCGACGCCGGCGTCGGGCCGGACGTCGTCGCACCGGCGGGCGTGGAGGTCGTGCGGCGGTGGGCCGACGACGGCGCGACGTCGTGGCTGTTCGCGATCAACCACACCGGGGCCGAGGCGACGCTCGGCACGCCGGACTCCCCGGTGACCGGCACGGAGCTGCTGAGCGGCGACGCCGTCGACGGTGCCCTCGTCGTGCCGGCAGGCGCGGTGCGGGTGGTGCGGGTCGGCTGAGGCGGATATCGCCGTGCGCCCCGCGGGCCCGGCCCGTAGGGTGCACGGCCATGGGAACTCTGTGAGAGAACGGCGCCGACGCGTCGAGCGGGCCCGAGCGCACCGCTCCGCGTCGGCGTTCGCACGCCCGCCGTCCTCCACCACCGCCGACGCCGGCGACGGAAGGAGTCCCGACCGTGGACCCGTCACAGCTCACCCTCACCGACCTCACCCTGCGCTACGCCGACCGTGTGGTGCTCGACCGCCTGTCCCTGACCGTCTCCCCCGGCGAGCGCGTCGGCGTCGTCGGCGACAACGGCTCCGGCAAGAGCACCCTGCTGGCCGTCGTCGCCGGCGTGCTGGAGCCACAGAACGGGACGCGCGTGGTGCGCGCCCCGGGCGGGCTCGGCTACCTGCCGCAGACCCTCGACCTCCCGCCCGCCCGCACCGTGGGACAGGCGATCGACCACGTGCTGGCGGACGTGCGCGCGCTCGCGGCGGAGGTCGCCGCGCTCGAGGACCGCCTCGGGGCCCTCGACGGCGCCGCGCTGGACGACGCGCTGCGCCGGTACGCGGAGCTCACCGCTCGCTTCGACGCCCGGGACGGGCGCGGGGCCGACCGCCGCGTGGACGTCGCGCTGCACCGGCTCGGGCTCCCCGGCCTGGACCGCGGCCGGGCGCTCGGCACGCTGTCGGGCGGCGAGCGCGCGCGCCTCGCACTGGCGGCGACCCTCGCCGCCGACCCCGAGCTGCTGCTGCTCGACGAGCCGACCAACGACCTCGACGACGACGCGCTCGACTGGCTCGCGGAGCGGCTGCGGTCGCACGACGGCACCGTCGTCGCCGTCACCCACGACCGCGCGTTCCTCGCGGACCTCACGACGACCCTCGTCGAGGTCGACGGAGGACGCGCCCGCCGCTACGGCACCGGCTGGGCGGGCTACCTCGCCGCGAAGGAGGCCGAGCGCGAGCAGCTCCGGCAGGCGTACGAGCGGTGGCGCGCGGAGGTCGGCCGGCAGGAGCGGGTCGCGGCGACCAACGTCGAGGCGATGGAGCAGATCCCGCGCAAGCTGCCGATGGCGTCGTTCGGCTCGGGCGCGTTCCGGGCCAGGGCGCGCACGCACGGCGCGACCGGGCGCATCCGCCGCGCCAAGGAGCAGCTGCGGCGGCTCGCCGACGCCCCGGCCGAACGGCCCGCCGACCGCGCCGAGTTCCGGACGGACGTCGCCACCGCCTCGACCGGGGCCGACGACGGTGCCGGCTGGGCCGTCGAGCTCGACGGCGTCGAGGTGCGCGGCCGGCTCTCGGTCCCCCGCCTCACGGTGGCCGCGGGCGAGCACGTGCTCGTGACCGGCCCGAACGGCGCGGGCAAGAGCACGCTGCTCGGGGTGATCGCGGGCGACGTCGGGCCAGACGCCGGCACGGCGCGCCGCACGGGCGCCGTCGGCCACCTGCGGCAGACGGTCGCGTTCGCCGCGGACGACGGCCGCACGGTGCTGCACGCGTTCGCGGCCGGGCGCCCCGGCGACCTGGAGGAGCACGCGGAGGCGCTGCTCGCGACGGGCCTGTTCCGCCCCGACGACCTGCCCCGGCCGGTGCGCGAGCTGTCCCAGGGGCAGCGCTCCCGCCTCGAGCTCGCCCGGGTCGTCACCGCCACCACGGACGTGCTGCTCGTGGACGAGCCGACCAACCACCTCTCCCCCGCGCTCGTCGAGGAGCTGGAGCGCGCGTTCGCGGCCTTCGACGGCACGCTCGTGCTCGTCTCCCACGACCGCCTGATGCGCGAGCGCTTCACCGGTCGCCGTCTCGCGCTCGAGGGCGGCCACGTCGTCGCCGACTCCGCCACCCTGCCGAGATAGAGAATCCGACGGTCACAGGGCTCGCCAGCGCAGCTCGAGCGAGCGGGCCTGCGGGCGGAGCATCGCCGTCGGCCACACGTCCGGGCCGCACGCGCGCGAGCCCAGGCCGTGCTGGGCGGCGTCCACGTACAGGTGGTGCCGCGTCGGGACCGGCAGCTCGTGCGGGTGCGCCGCCGCGGAGAGCTCGTGGGCCGAGTGCCGGGAGAGCGTGAACCCGGGCAGGCGGCCGCGGGCGTCGCGGCCCAGCGTCAGGCCCGCCCACGGGCGGCCGCCGCGCTCCAGCACGAGCTCACGCACCTCCGACCGGTGCCCCGACTCCTGCGGCCGCGCGTACGGCACGGTCAGGTCGTCGATCCCGGCCCGGTGGCGCCCCACCACCACCGAGGAGCGCACGTCCGGGTACGAGTCGTGCGGCCCCAGCCCGAACCACGCGGCGCCGTCGACGTCGGCCGGCAGCGCCAGGTGCACGCCGACCCTCGGCCACACGTCGTCCCACCGGTCGTCCGGCGTCAGGACGACGCGCAGCACGGCCTCGACGACGCCGTCCGCGGCCCGCTCGGCGGTCCACGTCTCCTCGACGGCGATCGACGCGCGGCTCTGCGCCGCGGACACGCGCCGCTGCACGGACAGCCGGTCGGCCGTCTGCTCGACGGCGACGGTGCGGTGCGTGAGCCGGTCCAGGCCCTGGCTCCGCCAGCGGTCCGCCGCCGACGGCGCGGGCGTGCCGCGCCACGGCAGGGTGGTCGGGTCGTCGCCGTCGTAGCTGCCCATCGCGGCGCCGCGGTCGTTGTCGGTGGGCGCGCGCCACAGCTCCACGCGCGGCGCGGACACGTCCGCCCCGGCCAGCGCCACCAGCTCC
>NZ_JBHVBO010000085.1:0-16940 GCF_042668085.1 Isoptericola sp. NPDC057391
GACCAGGGGTCGGCGCGCCGGGACGGGCGGCGGGCTTGGCCGGGGCCTCCGGCGCCGCCGCGGCGGGGGTCGCGGCCGCCGCCGGAGCGGCGGGCGCCTCGGCCTCGGGCGCGGGGGTCGGCTTCTGCGCGGGCTTGGGGGCGGGCTTCGCCGGAGCAGGCTTCTGCTCGGCCTTGCTCGCCGGGGCCACCGAGGACGCGGGGGCCGCGTCCTTGTACTTGTCGCGCATGGCTCGCTCGACCGGTGCCTCGAGCGTCGAGGACGCCGAACGGACGAACTCGCCCGCCGACTTCAGGTCGGCGAGCAGGGTCTTGCTCTCCACCCCGAGCTGCTTGGCCAGCTCGTGAACGCGGATCTTCGCCACAACTCTCCTGTCTCGGCCCTCCTGCGAGACAGGGAGGACCGTCGTTAGTACCGAGTACTCATCGCACGGAACTCATCGGGTGCCCATCGGCTTCTGACCCGCTTCCTTGTCGACTTCAGTGGGTGCGGCCGAGCGTGCTCGGTCGCGATGGTCCGGCCGCCGGGTGGCGGTGCGGACCGGAGGGACTCAACGGTCTCGCCGCTCCAGGTGTTCCCTGACTCCGGAGAGGTCGAGGGGACCGGTGACGCGCAGCGCGCGCGGCACGGCCCGACGACGCTCGGCGAGCGTCAGGCAGGCGGACGTCGGATGGATCCAGGCGCCACGCCCCGGCAGGCACCCTCGCACGTCGACCACGAGGACCTCCTCGCGTCCCGACGGCTCGAGCACCAGCCGCAGAAGAGCGGACCGCTGGTCACGCTCCCTGCACCCGACGCACGTCCGTACCGGGCCGGAGGTCTCCGGAGGGGTACGTGGGGAGGTCGAGGGCTGGGCGCGTGGCCCGGTCCCCGACAGTCTAGCGCGACGACCCACGTGCCGTGACCGACCTCAGCCCTCGGCCCCGCGGCTCGCCGCGGCGCCACCTGCGTCGTCGCCCGCCGCGCCGTCGCCGGCAGGTGCCCCCTCGTCCGAGCGGATGTCGATCCGCCAGCCCGTCAGCTTCGCGGCGAGACGGGCGTTCTGCCCCTCCTTGCCGATCGCGAGCGACAGCTGGTAGTCGGGCACGACGGCCCGCGCGGCCTTGGCGTCCGCGTCGACCACCGTGACGGAGGTCACACGGGCGGGCGAGAGCGCGTTGGCCACGAAGCGGGCGGGGTCGTCGCTGTGGTCGACGATGTCGATCTTCTCCCCGTGCAGCTCCGCCATCACGGCGCGCACGCGCGCGCCCATCGGGCCGATGCAGGCGCCCTTGGCGTTCAGGCCCGCCACCTTGGACCGGACGGCGACCTTGGACCGGTGCCCCGCCTCACGGGCGATCGCCGTGATCTCGACGGCGCCGTCCGCGATCTCCGGGACCTCGAGCTCGAAGAGCTTGCGCACGAGGCCCGGGTGCGTGCGGCTCAGCACCACCTGGGCGCCCTTCATGCCGCGGGACACCTCGACCACGTAGGCGCGCAGCCGCTCGCCGTGCACGTACTCCTCCGTGGGCACCTGCTCGTGCGGGGGTAGCACGGCCTCCGTGCCGCCCACGTCCACGAGGACGACGCGCGGGTCACGGCCCTGCTGGATGACGCCGGCGAGGACCTCGCCCTCCTTGCCGCGGAACATGCCGAGCACCTGGTCGTCCTCGGCGTCGCGCAGCCGCTGCACGATGACCTGCCGGGCCGTCGCGGTCGCGATGCGGCCGAAGTCGGCCGGCGTGTGGTCGAACTCGGGCCCCAGCTCGATCGTGGGCCGCGCCTCCGGGTCCTCGGGGTCCGGCGTGCGGATCTCCTCGCGCGCCCACACGGCGACGTGGCCGGACTTGCGGTCCACCTCGACACGGGCGTGCGAGTAGGCGTCGGGAGTGCGGTGGTAGGCCGACAGCAGCGCCTGCTCGATCGCCGCCACGAGGACGTCGAGGCTGATGTCCCGCTCCCGCTCCAGCAGCCGAAGCGTGCTCATGTCGATGTCCATCGTCAGCCCTCCTCGTGACGGGCAGAGCCCGTGATGTCGTCCCGGGCGGCGCCCGTGTCCGTGTCTGTCTCCGGGTCTGCGTCGCCGGTCGCCTCGTCCAGGCGCTTCAGCTCGACCTCGATCTTGCCCTGGCGCACGTCGGCGACGGGCACCCGGGTGCCGTCCTCCAGCACGAGCTCCGCGTCGTCGCCCGCCCCGGCGTCGACCTCCACCAGCCGGCCCGACGTCGTGCTGCCGGCGCGCAGCCGCAGCACCACCAGGCGGCCCCGGGCGCGCCGGAAGTGGCGCAGCTCCGTCAGGGGCCGGGAGGTGCCGGGCGTCGAGATCTCGAGCGTGTACGCGCCGGGGACGACGTCGTCGGCGTCCAGTGCGGCGGAGATCGCGCGCGAGACGTCGCCGAGGGTGTCGGAGTCGAGGCTGCCCAGCACGTCCTCCGGCAGGTCCACGGTGACGCGCACGACCGACTTCGCGCCGGCCTGCGTGACGACCACGTCCTCGAGGTACAGGCCCGCGGCGTCGACCGCCGGGGTCACGACCCGCCGCACCGCCTCGGCCTTCGCCCCGCCCGCCGTCGTGCGGCCGTGCTGCGCTGCCATCCCTGCCTCCCGTGGGTCACGTCGTGGACTGCCGTGTGCTCCCGCGCCGGGACGTCCCGCGGCCGGTGTGTCGTTGTGTGCAGCGACCAGCGTAACGAACGACGGGCCCGTCCCGCGCCGTCCGGCGGCTGCGCCGGGCGGAGGAACGTCACACGGGCGGGGCCGCGCGCGTGGCATCATCGGCCTCGATGGAACCTCAGCCCGCCCCCGACCGGTGCGTCGCCGACGACGTGACCGGCGTGGCCTCGACCACCGCCCGGCGCCGCCCCCTGGCGGCTGCCGCGGGGGCGCTGCTGGCAGTCGGGCTCCTGGCCGGGTGCGGGGTGCGGCTGGAGGCCCCTCCCGCGGGCGAGCCGGTGCCCGACAGCCTCGAGGTGGTGCGCCGCACCGCCGTGTCGGACGCCCTCCTGGTGGCCGACGGCGCCGAGGCCGCGCTCGAGGAGGTGCCCACGTCGCGCAAGCGCGTCGTCGCCGAGCTCACGCGCATCGCCGCGGCCTCCCGCGAGCAGGCGGAGGCACTGGGCGGCGAGTACGACTCCGGTCTCGCCACCGGCGCGCCCACCGACCCGCAGTCCTCGGCCTGGGACAGGGCGACACCGGCCGACGTCGTGCAGACGCTCGACGACGCGGCCGCCCGGTCGCGCACCGCCGCCGGGACCACGGCCGACGGGCCGCTGGCCCGGCTGCTGGCCTCGGTCGGTGCGGCGCAGACCGTCTCGGGCGAGCGCCTCGCGGCACTGGTCGACGTCGCCGGACCCGGCGTCGTCGCCCCCCGCGTGCCGGAGCCGACGGAGGCCGACCAGGCCGAGGGGCAGGACGAGCAGGAGGCGCCCTCCCCCGACGCGCCGACGGTCGACTCCACGGCCACAGAGCCGGACGGCGGGCAGGCGGACAGCGGGGACTCGGACGGCGGAGACTCGGACGGCGGAGACTCGGACGGCGGAGACTCGGACGGCGGAGACTCGGACGGCGGGGAGGCGGACGACGCGACGGTGCCCGAGGGGCTCACGCCCCAGGACCTGAGCACGCTCGTCGTGTCGGAGGACGCGACCCGGTACGCGCTGCAGCTGCGCGCGGCGATCGGCTCGGGCGCGACGCGCGAGCGGCTGCTCGAGCGGGTCGCGGCCCACGCGCAGCGGGCGGACGGGTGGGCCGCCGTGGCGGGGGTCCAGTCCACCGCGGACGACCCGCGCCGCGCCGCCTACACCGTGCCGCGGGTCGCGGACCAGGGCGACGCGGCGCTGGTGATCGACCTGGAGAACCGCCTCGCCACCGACTACGCGACCCTCGTCGGCACGACGGCGGCCGGCACCCGCGGGGTGCTCGTCGACCTGCTGGTCGACGCCGCGGTGACCCTCGACGACTGGGGCGCGGAGCCCGAGCCGTTCCCCGGCCTGCCGGAGCAGGCCGAGGACGACGCGGCCGCCTGACCTCCCGCGGGACGGTCCGCGGGGCGGGTCAGCCTGCCAGCAGGGCGGCGACGCGCTCGGTCACGACGCGCGCGGCGTCGGCCACCGGGACCTGCTCCGACGCGCCGGCGCGCGGGCGCACCTCCACCAGGCCGTCGGCGAGGCCGCGGCCGACGACGACGATCAGCGGCACGCCGAAGAGCTCCGCGTCCGCGAACTTCACGCCGGGCGAGACCTTGGGGCGGTCGTCGTAGATGACCTCGACGCCCGCGTCGACCAGCTCGGTGGCGAGCTTCTCCGCGGCCTCGAACACCTCCGTGCCCTTGCCGGTCGCGACGACGTGCACGTGCGCGGGCGCCACCTGGGCGGGCCAGGCGAGGCCCTTGTCGTCGTGGTTGCCCTCGGCGATCGCGGCCACGGCACGCGTGACGCCCACGCCGTAGGAGCCCATCGTGACGGTGACGGCCTTGCCGTTCTCGTCCAGCACCTTGAGGTCGAGCGCCTCGGCGAACTTGCGGCCGAGCTGGAACACGTGCCCCATCTCGATGCCGCGGGCCGTCTCGAGGATGCCGTCGCCGTTCGGGCACGGGTCGCCCGGCCACACCTCGGCCACCTCGATCGTGCCGTCGGAGGAGAAGTCGCGGCCGGCGACCAGGTCGAGCACGTGCCGGCCGGGGCGGTCGGCCCCGGTCACCCAGCGGGTGCCCTCGACCACGCGGGGGTCGAGCAGGTACCGGACCTTCGACGGCTTGTCCTCGCCCAGCGCACCGGGGCCGATGTACCCCTTGGCGAGGTCCGGGCGGGCGGCGAAGTCCGCGTCGCCGAACGGCGTGAACTCGGCCGGGTAGAACGCGGCCTCCATGCGCTTGACGTCCACCTCGCGGTCGCCGGGGACGCCGATCGCGACGGCCTCGGTGCTGCCGTCGGGGTGGTCCAGCCGGAACAGGACGTTCTTGAGCGTGTCCCCCGCCGTCCAGGGGCGGTCGTCGCGGGGGAAGCGCTCGTTGAGGTGGTCGACCAGCGAGTCGATCGTCGGCGTGCCCGGGGTGTCCTCGACGTGCGCGGCCGCGGTGCCCTCGTAGGGGACCGGGTCGGGCACGGGCGCCTTCGCGGCCTCGACGTTGGCCGCGTACCCGCAGGCCTTGCACTCGACGTACGTGTCCTCGCCGATGGGGGACTTCGCCAGGAACTCCTCCGACTTGGAGCCGCCCATCGCGCCGGCGTGCGCCGACACGATGACGTACTCGAAGCCGAAGCGGTCGAAGATCCGCTGGTAGGCGGCACGGTGCTTGGCGTAGCTCGCGTCCAGGCCCGCGTCGTCGACGTCGAACGAGTACGAGTCCTTCATGATGAACTCGCGCCCGCGGATGAGGCCCGCGCGCGGCCGCGCCTCGTCGCGGTACTTGGTCTGGATCTGGTACAGCGCCAGGGGCAGGTCCTTGTACGAGGAGTACAGGTCCTTCACCAGCAGCGTGAACATCTCCTCGTGCGTGGGCGCGAGGAGGTAGTCGGCCTCCTTGCGGTCCTGCAGCCGGAAGAGGTTGGGGCCGTACTCGGTCCAGCGGCCGGAGGCCTCGTAGGGCTCGCGCGGCAGCAGCGCCGGGAAGTGCACCTCCTGCGCGCCGATCGCGTCCATCTCCTCGCGCACCACGGCCTCGACCTTGGCGAGGACCCGCAGGCCCAGCGGCAGCCAGGTGTAGATGCCGGGGGCGGCGCGGCGGATGTAGCCGGCCCGCACCAGCAGGCGGTGGCTCGCGACCTCGGCGTCGGCCGGGTCCTCGCGCAGGGTGCGGACGAAGAGCTGGGACAGGCGGAGCAGGTCGCCCTGGGGCTGACGGGCGGACGCGATCGACATGGGGGCCAGCCTAGCGGCGCCGCACGCCAGTTCCCGCCGCTCCCCCGGGCGCCGCGGTCGGCGCGGTCCAGCGCGGCCGGCCCAGCCCTCCCCTGGTCGGCGTCGGGCCCGGCTGGCAGCATGGCGGCATGCCCGAGCTTCCCGAGGTGCAGGCGCTGGCGGAGTTCCTCGACGCTCGTGCGTCCGGCCACCGCGTCGCCGCCGCCGACGTCGCGGCCATCGCCGCGCTCAAGACCTTCGACCCGCCCGTGACCGCGCTCGTCGGGCGAGAGGTCCGCGGCGTCACGCGCCACGGCAAGTGGATCGACCTCGCGGCCGGCCCGGACGGCGAGGAGCTGCACCTGCTCTTCCACCTGTCCCGCGGCGGCTGGGTGCGCTGGTCGGACCAGGCGCCCACGACGCCGGTGCGCCCCCGGATGGGCGGGTCCTCGCGCGGGGCGGCGCTGGCCCTGCGGGTACGGCTCGACGACGGCGCCGGCTTCGACCTCACCGAGGCGGGCACCCGCAAGCGCCTGGCCGTGCACGTGGTGCGGGACCCGCAGGAGGTCGAGCAGGTCGCCACGCTCGGCGTCGACCCGCTCTCGGACGACTTCACGGCCGAGGCGCTCGCCGCGCTCATGCAGGACAGGAACCAGCAGGTCAAGGGCCTGCTGCGCGACCAGCGCGCGATCGCCGGCATCGGCAACGCCTACTCCGACGAGATCCTGCACGTCGCGCGGGTCTCGCCGTTCAAGCTCACCCGGTCGTTCACCCCGGACGAGGTCGCGGCGCTGCACGACGCCGTCGTGACCACGCTGCGCGAGGCCGTCGCGGCGTCGTCGGGCAAGCCGGCCAAGGAGCTCAAGGACGCCAAGCGGGCCGGGATGCGCGTGCACGGCCGCACGGGCGAGGCGTGCCCGGTCTGCGGCGACGTCGTGCGCGAGGTGAGCTTCGCCGACCGCTCGCTGCAGTACTGCGCCACCTGCCAGACCGGCGGGCAGGTGCTCGCCGACCGGCGGATGTCGAGGCTGCTGAAGTAGCCGGCGCCCGCGACGGGTCAGCCGGCCGCGACCGCCTCGCGCGAGGCCACGAAGGCGTCGACGCACGCGCGGACCTGCTCGGGCGTGTGCGCGGCGGAGAGCTGCACGCGGATGCGGGCCTCGCCGCGCGGCACGACCGGGAAGCTGAACGCCGTGACGTACACGCCGCGCTCCCCCATCGCCGCCGCCACCTTCGCCGCGAGCACGGCGTCGCCGAACATCACCGGCACGATCGGGTGCTCACCCGGCAGCAGGTCGAAGCCCGCCTCGGTCATGAGCCGGCGGAACAGGGCGGCGTTCTCGGTCAGGCGCGCGCGCAGGTCCCCGGACCCCTCGACGAGGTCGAGCGCCGTGAGGGTGCCCGCCACGATCGTCGGGGCGAGCGTGTTCGAGAACAGGTACGGGCGGGCGCGCTGGCGCAGCAGGTCGACGATCTCCTGGTGCGCCGCGACGTAGCCCCCGGACGCGCCGCCGAGGGCCTTGCCGAAGGTGCCGGTGAGGATGTCCACCCGGTCCGCGACGCCGAGCAGCTCGGGCGTGCCCCGGCCGTGGTCGCCCATGAACCCCACCGCGTGCGAGTCGTCCACCAGGACGAGCGCGGAGTACCGGTCGGCGAGGTCGCAGATCTCGCGCAACGGCGCGAGGTAGCCGTCCATCGAGAACACGCCGTCCGTGACGATCACGACGTGGCGGGCGCCGCCGTCGCGCGCCGCGCGGAGCTGGTCCTCCAGGTCGGCCATGTCCCGGTTGCGGTAGCGGAACCGGGCGGCCTTCGACAGCCGGATGCCGTCGATGAGCGAGGCGTGGTTGAGCGCGTCCGACACGATCGCGTCGTCGGCGCCGAACAGCGTCTCGAACACCCCGCCGTTGGCGTCGAAGCAGGACGAGAACAGGATCGAGTCGTCGGTCCCCAGGAAGCCCGCCAGCCGCTGCTCCAGGGCGCGGTGCTGGTCCTGGGTGCCGCAGATGAACCGGACGCTGGCCAGGCCGTAGCCCCACGTGTCGAGGGCATGGCGCGCCGCCGCGACGATGCGCGGGTCGTCGGCCAGCCCGAGGTAGTTGTTGGCGCAGAAGTTCAGCAGCTCGGCGCCGTCGGCGCGGATGCGCGCGCCCTGCGGCCCGGTGATGCCGCGCTCGTGCTTCGTCAGGCCCGCGCGCTCGATCTCGGCCAGCTGACCCGCCAGGTGCTCCCGGAACGTCCCGTACATCGCTACGCCTTCCTCTCCGCGCCGGCGTCGGACGCGCCGCTCGCGCCGCCGTCTCCCCAGTCCGTCCAGTCGAGCACGACCTTGCCGCCGTGCGCGGAGGCCGCGGCCTCGAAGCCCTCGCGCCAGCGGCTCGCGGGGAGCCGGTCGGTGACGACCGACGCGATCGCCGTCCGCAACGTCGCGCTGGTGCGCAGCATCGCGTCCATCGCCTGCCACGTCTCGAACATCTCCCGGCCGTAGATGCCCTTGAGGGTGAGCATGTGGGTCACGACCGTCCCCCAGTCGACGGCGATCGGCCCCGTCGGCAGGCCGAGCATCGCGATCCGCCCACCGTGGTTCATGTTCGCGATCATCTCCGGCAGCGCGCTCGGCGCGCCGCTCATCTCGAACCCGACGTCGAACCCCTCGCGCAGGCCGAGCTCGCGCTGCGCGTCGGCGACCCGCGCCGTGCGCACGTCGAGCGCGGCGTCCGCGCCCATCGCCTTCGCCATCTCGAGCCGCGCCGGGCTGACGTCCGTGCCCACGACCAGGTGGGCGCCGGCGTGCCGGGCGACCGCGATCGCCATGAGCCCGATGGGCCCGCAGCCGGACACCAGCACGTCCTCGCCGATCACCGGGAACGCGAGCGCGGTGTGGACCGCGTTGCCGAGCGGGTCGAAGATCGCGGCGACGTCCAGGTCGACCTCGGCGTGGTGCACCCACACGTTCGTGGCGGGCAGCACGACGTACTCGGCGAACGCGCCGTCGCGGTGCAGGCCCAGGCCCTGCGTGCGGATGCACATCTGGCGGCGGCCGGCGCGGCAGTTGCGGCACGTGCCGCACACGATGTGCCCCTCGCCGGAGACGAGGTCGCCCACGGCGACGTCGTGCACCGTCTCCCCGACCTCGACGACCTCGCCGACGAACTCGTGGCCCGGCACCAGCGGCGCCGCGATCGTCGACGCGGCCCAGTCGTCCCAGCGGTCGATGTGCAGGTCGGTGCCGCAGATGCCGGTGCGCAGCACGCGGATCTTCACGTCGCCGATGCCGGCCTCCGGCTCGGGGCGCTCCACCAGCTCCAGGCCGGTGCCGGCGCCCGGCTTGTACAGCGCCCTCATCGGGCACCCGCCGGCGCCTCGGTCCTGGGTGCATCCCGCGTCGCATGCGTCGTCACGCCGCGTACCATCTCACGATCCGGACGGAAGCGGTAACCGTCGGGCACGTCGACCCGCGCGTCAGAACAGCACCGTCGTGAACGTGCCGACCTGCTCGAAGCCCACGCGCCGGTAGGTGGCGAGCGCCGGGGCGTTGAACGCGTTGACGTACAGGGAGACCACGGGAGCCACCTCGCGCCGCGTCGCGACGACGACGGCGGCCATGCCCGGTGCGGCCAGGCCGCGCCCACGGCGCAACGGGTCGACCCACACGCCCTGCACCTGGGCGACGCCGCCGGCCACCGCGCCCAGCTCGGCCTTGAAGGCGACGAACGGCCCCGGCCCCGTGTCCGGGCCGGTCGCCGGGCCGGCCGGCTCCGTGCGCACGAACGACCGCCCCTCGGCCACGAGCGAGCGCACGCGCAGGGCGTACGCGCTGCCGGGCGACGCGGCCGGCGCGTACCCGACCTCCTCCGCGAACATCCGCACGCACGCGGGCAGCACCGCGTCCACCTCGGCGAGGGTCGAGCGCCGGACCTCCGGGTCCGGCTCCACGTCCGGGTCGCGCGCGATCGCGAGCGACGGCTGGTCGGCGCGCACCTCGCGCGCCGGGGGCCAGCGGGGCGCGAGCAGCTCCCACAGCGCGAGGGCCGCCGTCCGGTCCCCCACGATCGACGACGAGCGCCGCCCTTGGGCGCGGGCCGTGGCGGCGAACGCGGCGACGGCGTCGTCCGCGTCACCACCCACGAGGTCCGGTGCCAGCACGGGGACGAGGTTCGCGCCGGACCAGCAGACCGCGACGAGCGGGCCCGTCGCCGGGAAGCCCCACGCCTGGCCACCGGCCGCGGCGAAGCCCGCCACCGCCGCGACCTCGAGGCGCGCCGCCGCGAGCACCGACGTCACCGGGTCGCGGGCGCACAGGGCGCGCGCCTCGGGAAGGTCCTCCTGCCCGAGGACGCGGGCGCGGGGCCGGCGCACGTCGATGCCGCGCGCGTCGCCGTGCGCCCGCACCGCCGGTCGCCAGCCGCCCATCACGCCCCCTTCGCCGCCGTGGGCCCTGCCCATCGTCCCCCGACGCGGCCTCTCCGTGCCGCCTCCGCGAGCGACCTGTCAGCCGACCGTGACCTCCGGGGCCCCGGCCTGCGCCTCGTTCTCGGGGGCGGGCATCGTCTCGGCGATGCGCATCGCCTCCTCGATGAGGGTCTCGACGATCATCGCCTCCGGGACGGTCTTGATGACCTCGCCCTTGACGAAGATCTGGCCCTTGCCGTTGCCGGACGCGACGCCGAGGTCCGCCTCGCGCGCCTCGCCCGGGCCGTTGACGACGCAGCCCATGACCGCGACGCGCAGCGGCACCGTCATGCCCTCGAGGCCCGCCGTGACCTTCTCCGCGAGCGTGTAGACGTCCACCTGGGCGCGGCCGCACGACGGGCAGGAGACGATCTCGAGCTTGCGCGGGCGCAGGTTGAGCGCCTGCAGGATCTGCGTGCCGACCTTGACCTCCTCGACCGGCGGCGCCGAGAGCGACACCCGGATCGTGTCTCCGATGCCCTGGCTGAGCAGGGCGCCGAACGCGGTGGCCGACTTGATCGTGCCCTGGAACGCCGGGCCCGCCTCGGTGACGCCGAGGTGCAGCGGCCAGTCGCCGCGCTGCGCGAGCAGCTCGTAGGCGCGCACCATGACCACGGGGTCGTTGTGCTTCACGGAGATCTTGAAGTCGTGGAAGCCGTGCTCCTCGAACAGCGAGGCCTCCCACACGGCGGACTCCACGAGGGCCTCCGCGGTGGGCTTGCCGTACTTCTCCAGGAGGCGCTTGTCGAGCGAGCCGGCGTTGACGCCGATCCGCAGCGAGACCCCGGCGTCGGAGGCCGCCTGCGCGATCTCCTTGACCTGGTCGTCGAACTTGCGGATGTTGCCCGGGTTCACGCGCACGGCGGCGCAGCCGGCGTCGATCGCGGCGAACACGTACTTGGGCTGGAAGTGGATGTCCGCGATGACGGGGATCTGCGACTTCTTCGCGATGGCGGGCAGCGCGTCCGCGTCGTCGGACGTCGGCACCGCGACGCGCACGATGTCGCAGCCCGCGGCGGTCAGCTCCGCGATCTGCTGCAGCGTCGCGTTGATGTCCGTGGTCGGGGTCGTCGTCATCGACTGGATGCTGATCGGCGCGTCACCGCCGACGGCCACCTTGCCCACCTGGATCTTGCGGGACTTGCGGCGGGGGGCCAGCGTGGGTGCGGGCGGTGCGGGCATGCCGAGATTGATCGCAGTCACGGTGCCAGTATCGCGCCTGCGGGCGGGTGCTACGCACGCGGGCACCGCACGGGCACGGAATCCCCGCGCCTTCGTCCGCACGACCTTCACCGGCGCGGCCCGGCCCGGGCCGGGCCGTCAGCCCAGGCGGACCGGGTCCACCAGGTCCGCGACGATGAGGATCGCCCCCGTGCCGACGAGCACGACGAACATCACGTAGGCCACCGGCATCATCCGCGCGACGTCGGCCGGACCGGGCCGCGGGAGGCCGCGCAGCCGCGCGACGGTGCGCTTGGCGCCCTCGTAGAGGGCGTTGACGACGTGCCCGCCGTCCAGCGGCAGCAGCGGGATGAGGTTGAAGACGAAGAGCGCCACGTTGAGCGCGGCCAGCAGGCTCAGCAGGAACTGCAGCGTGCTGATCACAGGGGCGTCCGCGGCGACGGCGTCCACGGCCATCCGGCCGACGCCGACGACGGACACGACGGAGTCCTGCGACCGCGGCTCGTCGGTGAACGCCTGCACCGCCGCGTCGCCGATGCGCACCGGGAGCGTGACGATCATGCCGGCCGTGCCCGAGACCTGCTGCCAGACCGCCTCCGGGACGGTCGAGACCGGCAGCGGCTCGTACTCCTGGGTGGGCGTGACGCCCAGGAACCCGGCCGTCTCGGTGACGGGCTGCCCGTCGGCGCCGACCTTCGCGGTGCCGTCGGCCTCCGTCACGGGGACCTGCCGGTCCGACGTCGTGACGGTCAGCGGGACGTCGGCCCCGTCGCGCAGCACGACCATGGGGACCTGCTGGTCGGGGGCGTCCGCGATCGCCCCGGAGAGCTGGTCCCACGACGTCACCGCCGCACCGTCCCACTCGACGATCTCGTCGCCCGGCTGCAGGCCCGCGGCGGCCGCCGGGGAGGGCGCGGCGCCGTCGTCGCACACAGGTGCCCCGTCCGCCGTGGTCGACGTGGGCGTGCACTCGCTGACCGCGCCGACCGTCGTCGTGACGGTCGGCGCCCCGATCCCCACGAGCACGACGAACGTCAGCACGATCGCGATGAGGAGGTTCATCACCGGGCCACCGAGCATGACGACGAGCTTCTTGGGCGTGGACAGGTGGTAGAAGGCGCGGTGCTCCTCGCCGGGGAGGATCTCGCTCACCGACGCGTCGCGGGCGTCGGCGATCGTCTGCCCGAAGAAGCCGGAGCGTCGCGGCGCACCCGCCGGCGCGGGCGGCATCATGCCGACCATCCGCACGAAGCCGCCCAGCGGGATCGCCTTGACGCCGTACTCGGTCTCGCCCTTGGTGCGCGACCAGAGCGTCGGCCCGAAGCCCACCATGTACTGGCTCACCCGCACGCCGAACTTCTTCGCGGGCACCATGTGGCCCAGCTCGTGCAGGCCGATGGAGAGGGCGAGGCCCACCACCATCACGGCGATGCCGACCACCCAGGAGAGAACGTCCACGGCGTCGAGCCTAGGACACCCGCGGCGTCCCGCGGCACGCCCCGGGCGCGCGGGCGTGGAGGGTTCGTCAGGACCGCGCGAGGATCTCGTCCGCGCGGGCCCGCGCCCATCGCTCGGCGCCCTCGACGGCGCCGAGCGTGACGGCGCCGGGGGCGACGCCGTCGTGCTCGGCCAGCACCCGCTCCACGGTCTCGACGATGTCGAGGAAGCCGATGCGCCCGGCGAGGAAGGCGGCGACGCCCTGCTCGTTGGCCGCGTTGTAGACGGCGGGGTGCGTCGCCGACGCCGCGGCGGCGGTGCGCGCCAGCCCGACCGCGGGGAACGTCTCCTCGTCGAGCGGCTCGAACGTCCAGGACGCGGCGCGCGTCCAGTCGCAGGGCGGGGAGACGACGTCGAGCCGCTCCGGCCAGGACAGGCCGAGCGCGATGGGCAGCCGCATGTCCGGCGGGGAGGCCTGCGCTATCGTCGAGCCGTCGTGGAACTCGACCATGGAGTGCACCACCGACTGCGGGTGCACCACCACGGTGATGTCGTCGACGGACACGTCGAACAGCAGGTGCGCCTCGATGAGCTCCAGCCCCTTGTTCATCAGCGAGGCGGAGTTCACCGTCACCACCGGCCCCATCGCCCAGGTCGGGTGGGCGAGCGCCTCGTCGACCGTCACCTTCTTGATGTCGTCGCGGCTGCGGCCGCGGAACGGCCCGCCGGACGCCGTGAGGACCAGCCGCCGCACCTCGTCGCGCGCGCCGCCGCGCAGCGCCTGGGCGATCGCCGAGTGCTCGGAGTCCACCGGCACGATCTGCCCCGGCGCGGCCGCCGCCTTGACCAGCGAGCCGCCCACCACGAGCGACTCCTTGTTCGCCAGCGCCAGCGTCGAGCCGCCCGCGAGCGCCGCGAGCGTGGGTCGCAGGCCCACGGACCCGGTGATGCCGTTGAGCACGACGTCGCTGCCGCGGCCGGCGAGCTCGGTCGCGGCCTCCGGGCCCGCGAGCACCTCCACGTCCTGGGCCGTGACGCCCGGGTGCGCGGCCAGTGCGGCCCGCAGGTCGTCCGCGCGGGAGGCGTCCGCGACCGCGACGGCACGCGCCCCCACGGTGGCGACCTGCTCCGCGAGCAGCACGACGTCGGAGCCTCCCGCGCTCAGCGCCTCGACGCGGAACCGCCCGGGATGGGCGCGCACGACGTCGATCGCCTGCGTGCCGATCGAGCCGGTGGAACCGAGGAGGGTGACGGAGCGGGGGGTGTGCTGGTCGGGCATGACGTCGGGCATGGCGCCCATCATCCCAGGCCGCAGGCGCCGTGCTCGCCCCGGCCGCGTCCCGGCGACACGCCGCGCGGAGGCCAGGAATTCACCCGCTCGGGTGCTTGACTTCCTGGCGGTGAGTCCGCTCGCCCGGTCGCGCCCGGGTGTGACGCCGGTTACGTTCGCATACATGCGTACTTATCGCGTGATAGTCGGCAAGCGCGCCATGACCACCCTCGCCGGGATCGCCGCCCTGGTCACGGGGGCGGTCGTCGGCCTCGCGGCACCCGCCGCCGCGGACAGCGACGGCGAGACCCACCGCATCTTCGCGACCCGCGAGGGGCTGGTGGGCAAGCACACCGCGAACGGCCACAAGATCGAGAAGCGCGACCACTTCGTCGCCCTGCCGTCACGACGGGCGCTGTCCGCGGACGGCGACGGCGCGTTCTCCGTGAGGGTCTGCCGCGCCGACAGCACCCGGTGCGAGTACGCCCCGGTCTGGGACGTCGGCCCGTGGAACACCACCGACGACTACTGGAGCTCCACCCGGCACGCCGCCCGTGACCTGCCGAAGGGCACCCCGCAGGCGTCCGCGGCCTACCGCCTCGGCCATCACGGCGGCAAGGACCTCTTCGGGCGCACCGTGACGAACCCCGCGGGCATCGACCTGGCGGACGGCACCTACTGGGACGGCCTCGGCCTGCGCTCCAACGCCTGGATCGACGTGACCTACCTGTGGCAGGGCTCCGCGCGGACCGGGATCGTGTCGGCCGACGGCGGCACGCTCAACGTCCGCACCGGTCCCGGCACCGGCTACCGGTGGACCGGCGCCGCCGCCGACACCGCGCGCGTGCCGCTCCTGTGCCACGCGCGCGGGCAGACCGTCACCGGGACCCGCGGCACCACGAACCTCTGGTACCGCATCGGCCCGAGCAACTGGGTGTCCGACGCGTACCTGAACACGGGCAGCGGCGACGCGCTCGCCCCGGCCTGCTGACTCCCGTCCGCTGACCTCCGCCGGCCGACCACCCGGGTCAGCCGTGCACGGTCGCCGCCTCGACGCCCGCGCCGCGCTCGCCCTCCGCCGCGCGCGACCAGGCCCGCGCGCCGACGACGAGCGCGACCGTCGTCGTCGCCACCACGACGGCCGCCGGGACGGGCAGCGCGAGCGCCCCTCCCCCCGCGACGACCAGGGACGCCCCCGCCGCGCCCACCGCGATGCCGCCGTTGAAGACGACCGGGATCAGCGCGCCCGCCGTCCCCCGCCGCTCGGGACCGCCCAGGCGCAGGATCAGCGTCTGCGCCAGGGGCGGCAGCGCGCCGGACGCCACGCCCCACGAGGCCAGGACCGCCACGCCGAGGACGGGGTGCGCGTCCACGACCAGGAGCCCCAGGAGCGCCAGCGCCGTCCCGGCCGCGCTCAGCGCGAGCGCGCGGGAGGTCCGCGTGCCGAACCGTCCGGCGAGCGCCACGCCCACCGCGGACGCGAGCCCGAACACGAGCAGCAGCGCGCTGACGCCGCCGGGCACGACGGCGGCCGGGGCCTCGACGAGCCGGGTGACGTACGTGTAGGCCCCGTAGTGGCCGACGAGGAGGACGCCGACGATCGCGGTCACCGCGATCATCGGACCGGCACCCCGACCGCCCGCCGGCGCGCCGTCGAGCCCCACCGGCGGGGCGTCGTCCGGCGCGGGTGCGGCCGTCGCGGCAGCCGCGACCACCGTCCGTACGAGGACGGCGACCAGGAGCGTCAGCGCGGCGAGCCCGGCGAACGCCGCGCGCCAGCCCACGGCCCGGGTGACGAGGCTCGCGAGGGGGGTACCGAGCACCATGCCGAGCGTGGCCCCGCCGAGCACGACCGCGACGGCGCGCGCGAGCAGGCGGTCGGGGACGAGGTCGGCGACGTGGGCGTTGGCGCTCGCCCACAGGAGGCCGACGGCGGCGGCACCCGCGAGGCGGGCGCCCACCGCGACGGCGTAGGAGGGCGCGAGCGCGGTGGCCACCGACGACGCGGCGAGGGCCAGCAGGGCGACGGCGATCACCGCGCGCCGGTCCCGGCCCGCCACCAGGCGTACCAGCGGGAAGCTCGCGACGACCACGACGGCCGCCCATACCGAGACGAGGAGGCCCGTGCGCGACTCGGGCACCCCGAGGCCGGCGCTCATCTGCGGCAGCACCGCGGTGGGCAGCATCTCGGCCGTGACCATGGTGAACGTGGCCGCGCCGAGGACGACGAGGGAGGGCCACGGGAGCCGGGTGGACGTCTGTGGAGATCGTGGAGTCGTCATGCCGACGACGCTAGAGTTTGACATTGATGTCAATGTCAAACGTGATCCGCACCACCCAGGGAGGCGCCCGATGAAGATCGGCGAGCTCGCCCGGCGCACGGGCGTCGCACCCCGCCTCGTGCGCTACTACGAGCAGCAGGGTCTGCTCGAGGCGGACCGGGCGGCGAACGGGTACCGCACCTACGCCGAGGACGACGTCGAGCGAGTGTCCAGGGTCGCCGGGATGGTGCGCGCCGGCATCCCCACCCGCCTCATCAAGGTGCTGCTCGACATGGAGGAGGCGCGCGCGTCCGAGGCGCCGACCTGCCCCCGCACCGTCGCGGAGATGCTCGCCGTCGAGCTCGTCGGCATCGAGGACCGGATCGCCTGCCTCACCCGGAGCCGGGACACGATCCGCGACGTGCTCGCCCGCACCGAGCACGCGGCCCTCCTGTCGGAGGCCGCTGCGGCCGGTACCACCCCCGCGGCCGGCGCCCGCTGAGACGCGGCGAGGGCCGCCG
>NZ_JBHVBO010000086.1:0-16897 GCF_042668085.1 Isoptericola sp. NPDC057391
GCGAGATAGAGAGGGGATGGACCAGGATCGGTCATCCCCTCTCTATCTCGCGGGTCCCCCTTCTCTATCTCGCGGAGGTGGGGGCCGGTGCCACGGGGGCGAACCGGCCGGGCAGCTCGCGCTTGAGGATCTTGCCGCTCGGGCCCAGGGGGAGCTCGTCCACCACGTGCACGACGCGCGGGTACTTGAACGCGGCCACGCGCTCCCGGACCCAGGCGACGAGCGCGTCGGCGTCGACGGCGCGCCCGTCGACCGGCACGACGGCGGCGTGGATCTCCTGGCCGTGCACCGGGTCGGCGACGCCGAAGACGGCGGCCAGCGCGACGTCCGGGTGGGAGATCAGCGTCGCCTCCACCTCGGTGGGATACACGTTGTACCCGTTGCGGATGATCATGTCCTTCTTGCGGTCGGTGATCGCGAGGATCCCGTCGGCGTCGAGGGTGCCGAGGTCGCCGGTGCGGAACCAGCCGTCCACGACGGCCGCGGCGTCGGCGTCCGGCCGCCCCAGGTAGCCCTTGAGCAGGTTGTGCCCGCGCACCACGACCTCGCCGAGCGCGCCCGGCTCGGTCAGCAGGTGCACCTCGTGGTCGATCACCGCGTCGGCGATCGCCACGTCCACGCCCCACATCGGCCGGCCCACCGTGCCGGGCCGGATCGGCTCGAAGACCGTGTTGAACGAGACGCTCGGGGACGTCTCGGTGAGGCCGTAGCCCTCGTGCACCTCGGCGCCGTAGGCGGCGGCGAACTCCTCGAGCACGCTCACCGGCAGCGCGGCGCCGCCCGAGACGGCGTACCGCAGCGGCGGCCGGGCGTCGCTGCGGCGGGCGGCCTCCAGCATCCCGACGAACATCGTCGGCACGGCGGTGAACACCGTGGCGCAGTGCGCGACGAGGAGCTCGAGCGCCTGGTCGGGGTCGAACCGCGGCAGCAGCACCACCGACGCCCCGACGCGGAACGCGCAGTTCATCACCGCCATCTGCCCGAACGCGTGGAACAGGGGCAGGCCCCCGAAGACGACGTCGTCGTGCCGCAGGTCGAAGGAGTCGATGAGGGAGCAGTGCACCTGCTCCACGGCGGCCAGGTGGGAGCCGACGGAGCCCTTGGGCAGCCCGGTGGTGCCGCTGGTGTAGAGGATCGTCGCGGCCGACGTCGGGCGCACCGGCGTGTGCCGCTCCACCGGGGTCGCGGCGGCCGCCTCGTCCTCGAGGCGAGGGAGCGCCGGCCCGCCCTGCTCCGCGGAGGGGGCGAGCACCGTGACGAGGGGCACGCCCGCGCGCCGGGCGGCGGGCGCGGCCTCGGCGAGCAGCGGCGCGGCGGCGACGACGACGTCGGCCCGGCTGTCGCGCAGCACGAACTCGATCTCGCCCGAGCGGAACAGCAGGTGGATCGGCACGACCACGGCGCCGAGGGTGAGCGCCGCGTAGTAGACGCGCGCGAAGTCGGGCACGTTCGGCACGACCATCGCCACGCGCGAGCCGCGCCCGATCCCGCGCGCCGCCAGGGCGCCGGCGTACGCGCGGGTCTGGTCCCACAGCTCGCCGTACGTGGTGGTGGTCCCCGCGAAGTGCAGGGCGGGGTAGTCGGGGTGGCGGCGCGCCGTCTCCGCCAGCAGCGACGCCGCCGAGAGCGTCCCGAAGCCGGGGCCGTCGACGGCGTCGTCGGTGACGCCGTCGAGGGGAGGGCGGTCGGGGCCGGGGGAGGCGGGGTCGGGGGTCGGGGTCATGTCCGGTCCTTTCGTCGTCGTCGATCGTGGACGGGGAAGTGAGGGATTCAGGCGCGCAGCTCGGCCCGCCCGAGGGAGCTCAGGTGCACCTCGTCGGGGCCGTCGGCGAGCCGCAGGGCGCGCGCCGCGGCGAACATCTCCGCGAGCGGCTGGTCGCCGGACAGCCCGGCGGCGCCGAAGAGCTGCATCGCGCGGTCGAGGACCGCCTGGACGGCGCGCGGGACGGCGATCTTGATGGCCTGGATCTCGCGCATGGCCTGCCGGTTGCCGACCGTGTCCATGAGCCACGCGGTCTTGAGGACGAGGAGCCGGAGTGCCTCGATCTTGACCCGGGAGGTCGCGACCCAATCGCGCACCACTCCCTGCTCGGCCAGCGGGCGGCCGAACGCGGAGCGCTCGCGGGCCCGCTCCGTGGCGAGCGCGAGCGCCCGCTCCGCCATGCCGAGGGCGCGCATGCAGTGGTGGATGCGGCCCGGCCCGAGGCGCGCCTGCGCCATCGCGAAGCCCTCGCCCTCGCCGCCCAGCAGGTTCGCGGCGGGCACGCGCACGTCGTCGAAGGCGATCTCGGCGTGCCCGCCGTGGTCGCGGTCGTCGTAGCCGAACACGGTCAGCGGGCGCACGACCGTCACCCCGGGGGCGTCGCGCGGCACGACCACCATCGACTGCTGCCGGTGGCGAGGCGCGTCGGGGTCGGTCTTGCCCATGACGACGAGCAGCGCCGCGCCCGGGTTCATGGCGCCGGTGGACCACCACTTGCGGCCCGTGATGACGAGCTCGTCGCCGTCGCGCCGGATGCGGGTGCCGATCTGCGACGCGTCGCTGGAGGCCACCCCCGGCTCGGTCATGCAGAACGCGGACCGGATGCGCGCGTCGAGCAGCGGGTCGAGCCACTCACGCTGCTGGTCGGGCGTGCCGAAGTGGGCGAGCAGCTCCATGTTGCCGGTGTCCGGGGCGGCGCAGTTGAACGCCGCCGGGGCCAGGCGCGGGCTCCAGCCGGTGAGCTCGGCCAGGGGCGCGTACTGGAGGTTCGTGAGGCCGGCGCCGCGGTCCCCGGCGGGCCCGTCGCCCGGGAGGAACAGGTTCCACAGGCCTCGCTCGCGCGCGGCGGCCTGCAGGTCGCGCACCACGGGCGGCGGCGACCAGTCGCCCGGGGCAGCCGCGAGCTGCGCGTCGAGCACCGGCTCCGCCGGCAGCACGCGCTCGTCGAGGAACGCGCGGACCCGGCCGGTGAGCTCCGCGGTGCGGGCGTCGGGGGCGAAGTCCATGTCAGTCCCTCCCCGCCTGCGCCGCAGTCGTCGGCATGCTCGGCGACGTCGTGGGCAGGTGCGCGAGGCCGTCCGCGGCCAGGGGGTCCACGAGGGCGCCGATGCGGTCGAAGCCCTCGCCGACCGTCTCGCCCGCCCGGTAGCGGTAGTGGATGCCCTCGAGGATCACGGCGAGCTTGTACGCGGCGAACGCGCGGTACCAGGACAGGTCGGGCGGCGCGGTGCGCGACCGCGCGGCGTAGGCGTCGACGAGCTCGGCGAACTCCGGGTACCCGGCGCCCGGGACGACGGCGCTGAGCGCGTCGTCGTCGGCGGACGCTGCGTCGGACGCTTCGTCGGACACAGCCCGCGCGGTGAGGCCGCGGATGTCCCAGTACAGGCCGAGCATGCCGAGGTCGACCAGCGGGTCGCCGAGCGTCGCCATCTCCCAGTCGAGGACGGCGGCGACGCGGGGCGCGTCGGGCGGCCCGACGACGATCGCGTTGTCGAGGCGGAAGTCGCCGTGCACGATGCCGGCGCGGCCCCCTGACGCGGGGACGCTCGCGACGAGCCGGTCCTGCAGCGCGTCCAGCCGCGACTGGGGGCGGCTGCGGGAGGCGTCGTACTGGCGCCGCCAGGTGGCGACCTGGCGGTCGAGGTAGCCGTCGGGGCGGCCGAAGTCCGCGAGCCCGACGGCGGCGGGGTCCACGGCGTGCAGGTCGGCGAGCACCTCGGCGAGCTCGAGGCCGAGGGCGTGCAGGCCGCCGGCCGTGAACGCGGCGTTCTGCCCCGGGCGGGACAGCACCGTGCCGGCCACGTGCTCCATGACGAAGAAGACGGTGCCGGTGACCTCGCCGCGGTCGGTGTCGTCGACGACGTCCACGGTGCGCGGCACGGGGACGGCGCTGTCCGCGAGGGCGGTGACGACGCGGTGCTCGCGGCGCATGTCGTGCGCGGTGGACAGGACGTGGCCCAGGGGCGGGCGTCGCACGACCAGCGGCACGCGGGCCCCGTCGACCCGGTAGGTGAGGTTGCTGCGGCCGCCGGCGATCACGCTCGCGGTGAGCTCGCCGCCGGTGCCGGTGCCCCCGTCCGTGAGCTCGGGGTGCTCCCGCTCCAGCCACGCCCGCAGCCCTGCGGTGTCCAGTCCGGGCACGTCGGTCATCGGTGACCACCTTCCGTCGACCCGGTCCGTCCCGGGGCTCGAGCGAGCATACCGCGCAGTCGGTATGTGGTGCGACCAGGTCGCCCAGGGGCGCGTGGGCCGTTCCGGTCAGTCCTGCAGGGCGGCGACCGCCTGGCGGATGCCGTCCGGAACGGGCACCGGGCGCCGGGTCGGCTCGTCGACGAACACGTGCGTGAAGCGCCCGACCGCGATCGGCTCGTCGCCGCCCGCGCGCAGCACGTGCAGGTCCCAGGTGAGGCTGGTGCGGCCCAGCCGCTCGACGCCGATCCCGACCTCGAGCTCCTCGGGGTAGGACGCCGGGGCGCGGAACTCGCACGACGACGCGACGCACAGCCCGATGACGTCGCCCCGCGGGTCCAGCCCGCCGCGGGCGATCATCCACGCGTTCACGGCGGTGTCCATCGCGGCGTAGTACACGGTGTTGTTGACGTGGCCGTACTGGTCGTTGTCGTTCCAGCGCAGCGGGAAGGGGTGGCGGGCGCGGGGCATCGGGGCTCCTGGGTCTCTGGCGGTAGGGCGACGGCGCGGGTCAGGCCGGGGCCGAGTGCACCCGCAGCAGGTGCCGGAACGCGACGGCGGCGCGATCCGCCTCGGGCGTCTCGCCGGTGATCAGGTCGGCGTAGGTGAACGACTCGGAGACGCGCACCAGCAGGTAGGCGAGGGACGCCGGGTCGATGCCGCCGGCGCCCGCGCCGTCGTCGAACGGGTGGTCGCCGATCTCGGTGCGGACCAGCCACTCGCACGTGGCGAGGAAGCGGTGCTGGATGGGGCTGGCCTTCGTGGTCAGCAGCCGCAGCGCGCGCGAGGGTTCCCGGGCGAGGAACTCCCGGAAGTAGGGGGCGGCGATGAGGTCGCCCGCGAAGCGCGTGAGGAGGCCGGCGACCCGCTCTGCCCCGCGCTCGGACGCCGTCGCGCGGTCGGCCTGGACCAGGGTGGGCACGGCCAGCGACCAGAGCACCTCGGTGAGCAGCGCGTCGCGGTTGCCGACCCAGCGGAACACCGAGGTGCGGTCCACCCCCAGGCTCGCCGCCAGCGGGCCCATGTCCAGGCGCCGGCCGGCGATGAACGTCTCGCGCGCGAGGTCGAACGCGCGCCGGGCGTCCGCGTGGGCGCCCGGCGCCAGGCGCAGGGACAGCGGTGTAGGCGCGGCCTCGAGGCCGACGGTCGCGATGGGCGCGTCGTGGTGCTCGCCGTCCTGCACGGCATCGGGCGCGGCGTCGCGTGCGCCGTCGTGCTCGTCGGTCGGGGTGCTCGTGGCGCTGTCCGGCATGCCCGCAGCCTAGTGTGGCGGGGCGAGGTTCGTGCAACATCTTGGAAAATGATGCACGCAGGTGCACACTGGTCGCGTTCGACGACGATCGGAGCAACGATGACGTTCACCGCCCCGGCCCCCGACGTGGCCGCCGTCCCCGCCCTGCTGGATGCCGACTTCTACGGCTTCCAGGGCCTGCTGTCCCCCCGCGAGCAGGAGGCGGCGCTCGCCGTGCGCGAGTTCATGGAGCGCGAGGTGCGCCCCCTCGCCGACGACTACTGGGAGCGCGCGGAGTGCCCCGTGCACCTGTTCAAGCCGTTCGCCGAGCTCGGCACGGTGGGCGCGGCGTGGCCCGAGTGCGCGCCGTTCGAGAGCTCAGCGGTCTTCCGTGGGTGGATCGGCATGGAGCTGGCCCGGGTGGACTCCTCCTTCTGCACGTTCATCGGCGTGTCCTCGGGGCTCGCGATGAGCGCCGTCGGGCTCGGCGGCTCGCCCGAGCAGCGCGCGCAGTGGCTGCCGCCCATGGCGAGCGGCGACGTCATCGGCGCGTTCGGCCTCACCGAGCCGCTCTCCGGCTCGGACACCGCCAAGGGGCTGCGCACCACCGCCACCCGGGACGGCGACACCTGGACGCTGCACGGCGCCAAGCGCTGGATCGGCAACGCGACCTTTGCCGACGTCGTCGTGATCTGGGCCATGGACACCGCGGACGACCAGGTCAAGGGCTTCCTCGTGCGGAAGGGGACGCCGGGCTTCACCGCCACGAAGATCGAGCGCAAGCAGTCGCTGCGGATCGTGCAGAACGCGGACATCGAGCTCGACGGCGTCCAGGTCGCCGAGGCCGACCGGCTGCAGCGCATCGACAGCTTCCGCGACGTCGCCCAGGTGCTGCGCGTCACCCGCGACGGCGTGGCCTGGCAGTCGCTCGGCACGATGATCGGTGCGTACGAGGCGGCCGTCGCGTACACGAGGCAGCGCGAGCAGTTCGGTCACCCGATCGCCAGCTACCAGCTGATCCAGGACAAGCTCGCCACCGCGCTCGCCAACGTCACCGCGAGCCTGGCCGTGTGCGTGCGCGTCTCCCAGCTGCAGGACGCCGGGACGCAGCGCGACGCGCACGCCGCGATGGCCAAGTCGTTCGTCACCACCCGCATGCGCGAGACCGTCGCCCTCGCACGCGAGGCCTGCGGTGGCAACGGCATCACCCTCGACACCGGCGTCGCGCGGTACTTCGCCGACGCCGAGGCCGTGTACACGTTCGAGGGCACCCGGGACATGAACAACCTCATCGTGGGCCGCGAGATCACCGGCCACGCGGCGTTCGTCTGATCCGCCGCCCCCCGAACCGACCGAAGGAGACCCGACATGACCGAGGCGTACATCGTCGCCACCGCGCGCTCGCCGATCGGCCGCGCGCACAAGGGCTCGCTCAAGGACGTCCGCGCCGACGACCTCGCCGCGCGGATGGTCGCCGCGGCCGTCGCGCAGGTGCCCGGGCTCGACCCGGCCCGCATCGACGACCTCCTGCTGGGCTGCGGGCTGCCCGGCGGCCGGCAGGGCATGAACATGGCCCGCGTCGTGGCCGTGCTGAACGGCTGGGACTCCGTGCCCGGCACCACCGTGACCCGCTACTGCTCCTCCAGCCTGCAGACCACGCGCATGGCGTTCCATGCCATCAAGGCGGGGGAGGGCGACGTCTTCGTGTCCGCCGGCGTCGAGTCGGTGAGCGGGATGGCCGTCGGGTCGAGCGACGAGATCCCCGGCGTCGACCTCACGAACCCGCGCTTCGCCGGCGCCCTGGAGCACACGGCGAAGCGAGCCGTCGGCGGCGCCGGGACGTGGGGGGACCCGCGCGCCGACGGCGCCCTGCCGGACGTCTACATCGCCATGGGGCAGACGGCGGAGAACGTCGCGGACCTGCGAGGCATCTCGCGCCGTGACCAGGACGAGTTCGCGGCACGCAGCCAGCAGCGCGCCGAGGCGTCGATCGCGGACGGCTTCTGGGCGCGGGACATCACGCCCGTCACGCTCGACGACGGCACGGTGGTGTCCGCGGACGACGGCCCGCGCCCCGGGACGACGGTGGAGAAGCTCGCGACCCTCGACCCGGTGTTCCGCCCCGACGGCACGGTCACGGCGGGCAACGCGTGCCCGCTCAACGACGGGGCCGCCGCCGTCGTCGTGGTCTCCGACCGCCTCGTCGAGGAGCTCGGCCTGACGCCGCTCGCCCGCATCGTGTCGACCGGCGTCACTGGGCTCTCGCCCGAGATCATGGGCCTCGGCCCGGTCGAGGCGAGCCGGCAGGCGCTCGCCCGCGCCGGCCTCGGGATCGACGACATGGACCTCGTCGAGATCAACGAGGCGTTCGCCGCGCAGGTCATCGCGTCGGCCCTCGAGCTGGGCATCGAGGACGAGCGGCTCAACGTGCACGGCGGCGCCATCGCCGTCGGCCACCCGTTCGGCATGACCGGCGCCCGCATCACGTCGACGCTCATCAACGGGCTCGAGGTGTCGGGCAGCCGCTACGGGCTGGAGACCATGTGCGTCGGCGGCGGGCAGGGCATGGCGATGGTGCTGGAGCGCGTCGCGTAGCGTGCGTCGCCCTCGACGTAGCGATCAGTGCCGCTTCCGGGCGACGACAACGATGGAATCGCTACGTCGAGGGAGCCGGGGCCGGTCGGGCGGCGCTCAGATCCACTCGCCGTCGCGCATGAGGGTGCGGCCGGCGAGCTCGTCGACCTCGCGCCAGGCCTGGATGCGGTGGGGGCGGAGCACGAGGTAGACGTCGTGCTCGCCGCCCGGACGCGGGTCCCAGTCCGCCTGCGCGGCGTAGCCCTCCGCGAGCTCCGGCGGCGCCTCGGCGACCTGGACCGAGCGCTCGAGGTCGGCGTCGACCATGACGACGTCGCGCGTCGCGCCGAGGGAGAGCCGTGCGGTGCCGGTGGCGATCAGGTTGCGGCCCGTGCGCGACGTCGCCTCGAGCGCGAGGACGACCCGCTCGTCGATCCACGCCATCGACAGCGGCACCAGGTACGGCACGGGCGTGCCGTCGGGCGCCGTCGAGGCCGTGGCGACCCAGACGTCCCGTACAGGGGAGCTCAGCATCGCCAGCGTGTCGGCGCGGCGCTGCTCGCGCGGGCGGGGAGCGGGTGCGACCTGCGGGTTCGTCGTCATGGCGTCATCCTGCCCGACCTCGGCCTCCGGCACATGGAGCCCGGGGCCGAGGTCGGGCGTCGCTGCGGACGTCAGGACGGCGACGCGGCCTCGGGCACGTACAGCGCCAGCGTCTGCGCGACGAGCGCCGGCTTGTCGACGCCCTCGATCTCGACGGTCACGGTCGAGGCCAGGCGCACGCCCTGGGCGACGGCCTCGGCACCGGTGAGCTCCGTCGTCGCGCGGACGCGCGAGCCGACCGGCACGGGATGCAGGAACCGCACCTTGTCCAGGCCGTAGTTCATCGCCATCGCGACGCCGCCCACCTCGACCAGCGACGACGCCAGCCGGGGCAGCAGGGACAGGGTGAGGAACCCGTGGGCGATCGTCGTGCCGAACGGGCCGTCCGCGGCGCGCCACGGGTCGACGTGGATCCACTGGAGGTCCTCGGTGGCGTCGGCGAATGCGTCGATGCGCTCCTGTGTGATCGCGAACCACTCGCCGGTGGCCTTCTGCCCGACGGCGTCGGCCAGCGTGGCGGGGGAGGAGACCTTGATGGTCGTGCTCACGCCTTGCTCCGCTCCCTTCACGCCTTCGGCCCGCCCGCCACGTAGAGCACCTGCCCCGAGACGAACGCCGCCTCCTCGGAGCAGAAGAACGACACGGCGGCCGCGATGTCCTCCGGCTGCCCGACCCGCCCGACGGGCACGTCCTTGGCGGCCTCGGCGTGGAACTGCTCGGGCGTCATGCCGATGCGCTCGGCCGTCGCCGCGATCATGTCGGTGGCGATGACGCCGGGTGCCACGGCGTTGGCGGTGACGCCGAACTTGCCCAGCTCGATCGCGAGCGTCTTGGTGAACCCCTGCATGCCCGCCTTCGCGGCCGAGTAGTTCGCCTGGCCCCGGTTGCCGAGCGCGGACGTGCTGGACAGGTTGACCACGCGGCCCCAGCCGGCGGCGACCATGTGCGACTGCACGGCCCGGGTCACGACGAACGCGCCGCGCAGGTGCACGCGCAGCACGGCGTCCCAGTCGTCCTCGGACATCTTGAACAGCAGGTTGTCGCGCAGGATGCCGGCGTTGTTCACGACGATCGTCGGCGCGCCGAGCTCGTCGGTCACGCGCGCGACGGCGGCCTCGACCGCGGCGGCGTCGGCGACGTCCACGCCGATCCCGATCGCTCGCCCGCCCGCGCCGACGATGCCGGCGGCGGTCTCGGCGGCCTGCTCCTCCAGGAGGTCGAGGACGGCGACGGCGTGGCCGTCGGCGGCCAGGCGGCGCGCGGTCGCGGCGCCGATGCCGCGGGCCCCGCCGGTGACGACGGCGACGCGAGGTGTGTCGGAGCGGGTGACGGGCAAGGTGGAGCCGGTGGTGGTCATGCGGTGATCCTCTCGTCGAAGGTGATGAGCTGGCGCAGCTGGGCGCCGGCGGCGAGCTGGTCCAGGGCCGCCGGCAGGTCCTCGAGCCCGATGCGGGCCGAGACGAGCGACTCGAGCGGCAGTCGGCCCGCGCGCCACAGGTCGACGTACCGCGGGATGTCGCGTCGCGGCACGGACGACCCGAGGTAGGAGCCCACGACGGTGCGGGCCTCGGCCGTCAGGGTCAGGGGCGCGACGGATGCGCGGGCATCGGGGCCGGGGAGCCCGGCCGTGACGGTGGTCCCGCCGGGCGCGGTGAGCGCGAGGGCGGTCTCGAACGCGCGCGCCGAGCCGACCGCCTCGACGACCACGGGCGCCCGCTCGCCGCCGTCGAGGGCTTCTGTGGGGGTACGAGCCGTGGCGCCGAGGCTGCGGGCGAGCTCGAGCTTGGCGGGCACCGGGTCGACGCCCAGCACCTCGTGCCCCAGGGCGCGCGCCACGAGCAGGGCGGCCATCCCGACGCCGCCGAGCCCGACGACGGCCACGCGGTCGCCGGGTGCCGGGCGGCCGGCGTTGACGACCGCGCCGCCGCCCGTGAGGACCGCGCAGCCCAGCAGGGCGGCGACGTCGGCGGGCACGTCGTCGTCCACCGGGACCACGGAGGTGCGGTGCACGACGGCGTGCGTGGCGAAGGCGCTGGCGCCCAGGTGGTGGTGCACGGGAGCGATGCCGCGGTGCAGCCGCACGGCGCCGCCGACGAGCGTGCCGGCCGCGTTGGCGGCGCTGCCGACCGTGCAGGGCAGCCGGCCGTCCGTGGCGCAGGCCGCGCAGGCGCCGCACCGCGGCAGGAACGTCAGGACGACGCGGCGGCCGGGGACGATGCCGTCGGTGTCGCGGTCGGCGTCGTCGACGCTGTGCTCCGACCCGGCGCCGACCGCCTCCACGATCCCGGCGGCCTCGTGGCCGAGGAGCATGGGGACGGGGCGTTCGCGGCTGCCGTCCACCACGCTCAGGTCGGAGTGGCACAGCCCCGCGGCCTCGATGCGGACCAGGAGCTCGCCGGGCCCGGGCGGGTCGAGCTCGAGGGCGGTGGCACGCAGCGCGCCGGAGGTGGCGTACGGCGGGGGTGCCCCGGTGCGGTCCAGCACGGCGCCCACGATCTGCACGGTCGACCTCCTCGTCGATGAGGGCCCCAGTCTGCTCCCGGGAGCCCGCCGAAACGACATACCGACTACGCGGTATGTCGAGAGCAGCGTACACGAGCGAGGCGTCCGTGCGGCCGACCTGCGCGGTTGACAGCGGTCCTCGGCGCGACGTCTACTGGCAGTGTTCGAACAGACGTTCGAACCTGGTGATCGCCGTGCTGTCGTCGTGCGGTCGGTGCTGGTCGTGGTCGCCGGGCGTCGCCCGACGGCTCGGGGGGAGGTCGCGTGACGGTCGTCGCCCCGCCGCGTGCCGCGGCCCGCTCCCTGCCCGATCCTCTGTCCGATCGTCTGCCCGATCGTCTGCCCGATCGTCTGCCCGACGGCCCGGTCGACCGGGCCGCCGTCGCGCGGGCCGCGTTGCGGGCGGCGGAGGAGCGCACGGGCCGGCACGCCTCCCAGCACTCCGTGCCCCGCGCCGGTCAGCGTCCCGGGACAGGCGGCGCGGCAGGGCCGGGCGGCCGTCTGCTGCCGGTGCACCCGGGGCTGGCGGACCTCCTGCCCGACGGCGGCCTGGCCGCGGGCACGGTGCTCGCCGTGCGCGGCTCGACGACGCTCCTGCTCGCGCTGCTGGCGGAGGCGTCGCGGTCCGGGGCATGGGTCGCGCTCGTCGGCGCGCCGAGCGTCGGGATGCTGGCCGCCGCGGACGCGGGGATCGCGCTCGGGCGCACCGTGCTCGTCCCCTCCCCGGGCCCGGACGCGCCCGCGGCCCTCGCCGCGCTGCTCGACGGGATGGACGTGGTGGTCGTCGGTCCGGGCGCCACCCTGCTCGACGGCGACCGGCGCCGCCTGGCCGCGCGCGCCCGGGAGCGGGGCGCGGTGCTGGTGGCGCAGGCCGCCTGGCCCGGCGCGCACGTCACCCTGGACGCGCGGGGCGGCACCTGGTCCGGCGTCGACCACGGGGCGGGCTGGCTGCGCCGCCGCACCCTGCGCGTGCGGCGCACCGGTCGCGGGGCCGCCGCCCGGCCCGTCGAGATCGAGGTGGACGTGCCGCTCCAGGTGGAGCGCGTGGTCGGCGGCCCCGACGCGGTGGGCACCGTCCCGGGCGCCGACGTGCCCGCCGGGGCGCACGGCCCCGCCGAGCCCGCCCGGCTGCGGGTGGCGTGATGACGGGCGGCAAGGCCCCGTCCGGGGCCGCCTCGGCCGGGGCGACCTCGCGGACGGCCGTGCTGTGGGTCCCGGACTGGCCGGTGGTCGCGGCGCTGGCGGGCGCGGGCCTGGACGCGCACGTCCCCGCGGCGGTGCTCGGCGCCCGCTCCGGGGGCGGGGCGGGCGCGGGGCACACCGTCGTGGCCGTCTCGGCGGTCGCCCGCGCGCAGGGGGTGCGGCGGGGGATGCGGCGCCGGCAGGCGCAGGAGCGGTGCCCCGAGGTGGCGCTCCTGGCGGCCGACGACGCCCGCGACGCGCGGGAGTTCGAGCCGGTGGCGCTCGCGGCCGAGACGGTGGTGGCGGGCCTGGAGGTGGCCCGTCCGGGGCTGCTCCTGCTGCCGGCGGGCGGGGCGGCGCGCTACCACGGCTCCGAGCTCGCGCTGGCGCAGGCCCTCGTGGGCGCCGTCGCCGCGCGCACCGGGCACGAGAGCCAGGTGGGCGTGGCCGACGGGCTGCTCGCGGCGGTGCTCGCCGCCCGCGAGGACGCCGTCGTGCCCCCGGGCGGGTCCGCGGCGTTCCTCGCCGACCGTCCGGTCGGGGAGCTGGTGCACGCCGTCTGCGACCCGGCCGGGGTGGCCGCCGTCCGGGAGTCGGCCGGGCTGTGGTGGCGGCTCGGCCTGCGCACCCTCGGCGACCTGGCTGCCCTGCCGGCCGCGAGCGTCCAGGCGCGCTTCGGCGACCTCGGCGCCTGGGCGCAGCGCCTGGCCCGAGGCGAGGACCTGCGCCCGCCGGCGCGGCGGCGTATCGAGGAGGACCTGGCCGTCGCGGAGGAGCTCGACCCGCCCGCACTGCGGGTCGACGTCGCGACCTTCGCCGCCCGCCGCCTCGCCACCGCGCTGCACGACCTGCTCGCGTCGCGCGGGCTGGCCTGCGGGCGGCTGCGGATCACCGCGCGTACGGCGGGCGCCGACCTCGGCGGGGACGACGTCGGGGACGTCGGCGGGGGGAGCGAGGGTGCCGTGCTGGAGCGGGTGTGGCGCACCGACGACGCCGCGGCCGGCGGGATGAGCGCGGCGCGGATCACCGACCGGGTGCGCTGGCAGCTCGAGGGCTGGCTGACCGCGGCGTCGGCCCGGCGCGGGGGTGAGTCGGACCCGGTCGTCGCGCCGATCGCGCACCTGGCACTGGCGGCGGAGGACGTCGTCCCGGCGACCACCCACCAGCCCGGCCTGTGGGGCGCGGACGCGGGCGAGGGCGAGCGCGCCCGGCGCGCGCTCGGGCGGGTGCAGGGGCTGCTCGGCGGGCACGCCGTGCTCACGGTGGAGCTGCAGGGCGGCCGCGGGCCCCGCGACCGGGTGCGGCTCGTGCCCTTCGGCACGGAGGGCGGCGCGGGCCGCGACCCCGGCCTGCCCTGGCCGGGCGCCCTGCCCAGCCCCCCGCCCGCGGGCCTGCCCGACGAGCCGGTGCCCGCCCGGGTGCTCGACGCCGCGGGGCGCGACGTCGTCGTGGACGCCCGGCTCGCGATGAGCGGCGAGCCCGCCGCCGTCGCGTGCGGTGGCGGTCGCGGGGCGGGCGGGGCGCAGGACGTCGCCACCGTGACGGGGTGGGCGGGCCCCTGGCCGCTCGCCGAGCGCTGGTGGTCGGCGGACGGGGGAGCCCGCCGCGTCTACCTGCAGGCGGTGCTCGACGACGGGCGCGCGCTGCTGCTGGCGCAGTCCGGCGGCGTCTGGCAGGTGGAGGCCTTCTATGACTAGCAAGGACGCGACCGGCGGGTACGCCGAGCTGCACGCGCACTCGGCGTTCAGCTTCCTCGACGGCGCGTCGCACCCGGAGGAGCTGGCTGCCGAGGGCGCGCGCCTCGGGGTGGAGGCGCTGGCGCTGACCGACCACGACGGGCTGTACGGGGTGGTGCGGTTCGCGGAGGCCGCGCGGAAGGTGGGGCTGCCCACGGTCTTCGGCGCCGAGCTGCACCTGCCCGCCCCGGTGACGCCCGGGGCCGCGCCGGGCACCGCCGGGAGCCGGCCCGTGCTCGACCCGCCCACCGGCGTCCCCGACCCGCGTGCCACCCATCTGCTGGTGCTGGCGCGCGGCGACCAGGGCTACCGCAACCTGTCCCGCGCGATCGCGACGGCCCACCTGGAGGCCGGGGTCAAGGGCAAGGCCCGGTACGACCTCGAGGGCCTGGGGGGCGAGGCGGGCGGCGAGTGGCTCGTGCTCACCGGGTGCCGCAAGGGCGCCGTCCGGCGCGCGCTCACCGCCCCCGCGGGCGGCGTCGACGCGGCGCGGCGCGAGCTCGACCTGCTGGTCGCCACGTTCGGCCGCGACAACGTGGCCGTCGAGCTCACCGCGACCGGCGACCCGCGTGACGCCGACCTGCACGACGCGCTCGCCGCCCTGGCCCACGACGCGCGCCTGCCGCTCGTCGCGACCACGAACGCGCACTACGCCCGCCCGCGCGACGCCGACCTGGCGGGCGCGCTCGCCGCCGTCCGGGCGCGCTCCTCGCTGGACGGCCTGGACGGCTGGCTGCCCGGCGCCCCGGTCGCGCACCTGCGCTCGGCCGCCGAGATGCGGGCGCTGCACCGGCGCCACCCGCGGGCCGTCTCCGCGGCGGCGGGGCTCGCGGCGGAGTGCGCCTTCGACCTGCGCCTGGTGGCGCCGAACCTGCCGCCCTACCCGGTGCCGGCGGGTCACGACGAGGCCAGCTGGCTGCGCGAGCTGGTGCGGCGGGGCGCCACCGACCGGTACGGACCGCGTCCCGCCCCGGGCGTCCCCGGCAACGAGCGCGCGTGGGCGCAGATCGACCACGAGCTGCGCGTCATCGAGGACCTGACGTTCCCCGGCTACTTCCTCGTCGTCTACGACCTCGTGGAGTTCTGCCGCACCGAGGGCATCCTGTGCCAGGGGCGGGGGAGCGCCGCCAACTCGGCGGTCTGCTACGCGCTGGGCATCACCGCGGTCGACGCCGTGAAGCACGGCCTGCTGTTCGAGCGCTTCCTCGCGCCCGAGCGCGACGGGCCGCCGGACATCGACATCGACATCGAGTCCGGGCGGCGCGAGGAGGTCATCCAGCACGTCTACGCGAAGTTCGGCCGGCAGCACGCGGCGCAGGTCGCGAACGTCATCTCCTACCGGCCGCGCTCCGCCGTGCGCGACGCCGCCCGCGCCCTCGGGTACGACGTCGGGCAGCAGGACGCGTGGAGCAAGTCCATCGAGCGCTGGGGGTCGCTGCGCGGGCCGGACCCCGTCAGCCCGGCGGCCGACGCCGCGGCGCAGGCCGCCCGGGCCGCGGCGGGCTCCGGCGGCTCGGGGGGCGGGACGCCGGTGAACCGCACCGCCGCCAAGGATGCGCGCGTCGCCGCCCTGTGGGGCCCGGCGGAGTCGCTCCCGGACGGGCGGCGGCCGCGCGCCCAGGGCGCGGGACGTGCCGACCGTCCGCACGAGGGGCACCTGCCGGGGACCGGCCGGCGGGACTGGACGCCGTCGCTGGGGTATCGGCAGGGCTCCGGACGCGTCGTCGACCCGCTCGCGACGGACGAGGGCGAGGTGCGCCGCGCCGACGACGCCCACGACGTCGTGCCCGCGCAGCGCCCGCCGTCGGCGGAGGAGGAAGGACAGATCCCCGGCCCGGTGCTCGACCTGGCCGACCGCATGCTGCGCCTGCCTCGCCACCTGGGCATCCACTCCGGCGGGATGGTGATGTGCGACCGCCCGGTGATCGAGGTCTGCCCCGTGGAGTGGGCGCGGATGGAGGGGCGCACGGTGCTGCAGTGGGACAAGGAGGACTGCGCCGACGCGGGGCTGGTGAAGTTCGACCTGCTCGGCCTCGGGATGCTCACCGCCATCCGGTACGCGTTCGACTCCATCGAGCAGCAGACGGGGGAGCGGCTCACGCTGCACGGCCTGCCCGACGACGACCCGGCGGTCTACGACCTGCTGTGCGCCGCCGACACGGTCGGGGTGTTCCAGGTGGAGTCGCGCGCGCAGATGGCCACCCTGCCGCGCCTGCGGCCGCAGAAGTTCTACGACATCGTCATCGAGGTCGCGCTCATCCGCCCCGGCCCGATCCAGGGCGGGTCGGTGCACCCGTACATCGAGCGGGCCCGGGGCCGCGAGCCCGTGACGTTCCTGCACGAGCTGCTGCGCCCGTCCCTCGGCAAGACGCTCGGCGTGCCGCTGTTCCAGGAGCAGCTCATGCAGATGGCGATCGACGTGGCGGGGTTCACCCCCGCCGAGTCCGACCAGCTGCGCCGGGCGATGGGCTCCAAGCGGTCGGTCGAGCGGATGGAGGCCCTGCGCGGGCGGCTCATGGAGGGGATGCGCAAGAAGGGGGTGGACGACCCGGCCGTGCGCGAGGAGATCTACGACAAGCTCAAGGCGTTCGCCGACTTCGGCTTCCCGGAGTCGCACGCCTACTCGTTCGCCTACCTCGTGTACGCGAGCTCGTGGCTCAAGGTGCACCACCCCGCCGCGTTCTACGCCGGCCTCCTGGCCGCGCAGCCCATGGGGTTCTACTCGCCACAGTCGCTCGCCGCCGACGCGCGCCGGCACGGGGTGCAGGTGCTGCGGCCGGACGTCAACGCCTCCCGGGCGCTGGCGTGCGTGGAGCGGTTGGCGCGGGATGGGTTCGGGGAGTCGTCGCGCTCGAATGATTCGGTCGCTGCGCTCCCTCGGCTCTCGCTCGACGACTC
>NZ_JBHVBO010000087.1:0-16453 GCF_042668085.1 Isoptericola sp. NPDC057391
GGTCCGGACCACTACCTCACGGGGTTTCGAACTACCTCGGCATGGGCTCAGGCGGAGAAGCCGGTGCGGCGCGCACCCTCGCGGGACGCGCGCACCTTCTCCCCCTTCGCCCGCGCGACGTCGCCGAGCTCGGCCTGGAACGCGACCATGCGCTCGCGCAACGCGAGCGATTCGGCGTCGGTGCCCGAGGCGAGGATGCGCGCGGCGAGCAGGCCCGCGTTGCGCGCCCCGCCGATGGAGACGGTCGCGACCGGGACCCCGGCGGGCATCTGCACGATGGACAGGAGCGAGTCCATGCCGTCGAGGTGGCGCAGCGGCACGGGCACCCCGATCACCGGCAGCGGCGTCACCGCGGCCAGCATCCCGGGCAGGTGCGCGGCGCCGCCGGCGCCCGCGACGATGGCGCGCAGGCCCCGCTCGGACGCGGTGCGGCCGTAGTCGATCATCTCCGTCGGCATGCGGTGCGCCGAGACGACGTCGACCTCGACCTCCACGCCCAGCTCGGCCAGCGCGTCGGCGGCGGCCTCCATGACCGGCCAGTCCGAGTCCGACCCCATGACGATGCCGACGGCGGGCGTGCTCATGCGTGCTCCTTGGTGGTGCCGGTGCTGGTGGTCGTGCTCTCGCCGCGCAGCAGCGCGGCGGCGTCGAGCGCGCGGCGGCGCACCTCGTCGAGGTCCGTGCCGCTGACGTTGACGTGCCCGAGCTTGCGCCCCGGGCGGATGCCCTTGCCGTACAGGTTGACGCGGGCCTCGGGGAACCGTGCGAGCACGTCGGGCAGCGCGTCGGTGAGGGCGTCGAGGCTCGAGCCGAGCACGTTGGCCATCACGGTCCAGGGCGCGCGGGCGGCGGTGTCGCCGAGCGGCAGGTCGAGCACGGCGCGCAGGTGCTGTTCGAACTGGCTCGTCACCGCGCCGTCGATGGTCCAGTGGCCGGAGTTGTGGGGACGCATCGCGAGCTCGTTGACCCACACCGCGGCGGCGCCGTCGGCCTCGCGGGTCTCGAACAGCTCGACGGCGAGGACGCCGGTCACGCCCAGCCCCTCCGCGACCGCGACGGCGATCCGGCGCGCCTCGGCATCCACCGCCGGGTCGAGGTCGGGCGCCGGCGCGACGACCTCGGCGCAGACGCCGTCGCGCTGCACCGACTCGACCACCGGCCAGGTGCGCACCTCGCCGGACGGGCGGCGCGCGACGAGCGCCGCGAGCTCGCGCACGAACGGCACCTTCCGCTCGACCAGCAGCGGCGGGGCGCCGTCGGCGGCGGCCTGCAGCCAGTCCGCGACGTCGTCGGGCGACGACACGACGCGCACGCCCTTGCCGTCGTAGCCGCCCCGAGAGGTCTTCACCACGGCCTCGTGCCCGGTCTCGTCCGCGAGGAACGCGGCGAGCGCCTCGCGCGCGGCGGCCGGGTCGGTCGGCAGCGCGGCCCAGCGCGGGCACGGCAGGCCCAGCTCGGTGAGGCGGCGCCGCATGACGATCTTGTCCTGCGCCTGGACCAGCGCGTCCGGGCCGGGGCGGACGGGCGTGCCGTGGTCGATGAGGTCCTGCAGCAGCGCGTTCGGCACGTGCTCGTGCTCGAACGTGAGCACCGCGGCCGGGGCTCGCCCGTCGTCGGGGGCGATGAGGGCGCGAATCGCGGCGTCGTCGCTCGCCACGCCGACCGGCGCGTCGGTGACCACCTGCGCGGCCGACGACGCCGGGTCCTCGACCAGCACCCGCAGGCCCACCCCCAGCTCGGCGGCGGCGGGCGCCATCATGCGGGCGAGCTGGCCGCCCCCCACGACGGCGACGACAGGGGCTGCGCTGGCAGGGCTGGCTGAGGCTGTGGTGGGTCCGGTCACGGGCACCGAGGATACCGGCCGCGGGTCCGCGCCCGTCCTCGCCGGACCGGCCGGCTCAGTCGCCGTGGTGGTGCAGCCAGCCCCGCCGGCGGCCGCGCGACGAGATCGTCGTGCCCGGCGGCAGCACCAGGTGCGGGTCGAGCGTGCGGGGCACGCCCGCGAGGAAGAGCGCGAAGACCGGGGGCCGGCGCTGCACCAGGTCGAGCCGCCCGCCGTCGGCGGCCGCCAGGTCCCGTGCCAGCGCGAGGCCGAGGCCGGTGCTGCCGCCCGTCGTCGTGCCGCGCTCGAAGATCCGCGTCGCGACGTCGTCGGCCACGCCCTCCCCCTCGTCGGCGACCTCGATCGCGACCGCGCCGGTCGTGCCCGACGGGCGCGAGCGCACCGTCGTCGTCCCGTCGCCGTACTTGAGCGAGTTCTCCAGCAGGGTGGCGATGATCTGCGCCAGGGCCCCCGGCGTCGCGAGCACCTGCATCCCGTCGGGGACCTCGATGACGAGCCGGCGCCCGGCCCGCTCGAACGTGGGCGCCCACTCCTCCTCCTGCTGGAGCACGACGTCGGCCAGCACGACGGCCTCCGTGGTGCCGCCCTGCGACCGGCGCGACGCGGCGAGCAGGTCGTCGACGACGGTGACCAGCCGTTCCACCTGCTCCAGCGAGATGCGCGCCTCCTCGACGACCTCGGGGTCGTCGGAGGCGAGGGTGATCTCCTCCAACCGCATCGTGAGCGCCGTCAGCGGCGTGCGCAGCTGGTGCGACGCGTCCTGCGTGAACTGCCGCTCGGCCGCGAGCCGGCCCGCGAGCCGGTCGGCGGACCGGGCGAGCTCCGCGGCGACGAGGTCGATCTCCTCGACGCCCGACGGCTCGAGGCGCGGGCGCACCTGCCCCGACCCGAGCTGTTCGGCGGACGCCGCGAGGTAGACCAGAGGCGCGGACAGCCGGTTCGCCTGCCACACCGCCACGGCGATGCCGGCCGCGATCGCGACGATGCCCGCGATGATGACCAGCACCACCGTCTGCGCGGACTTCACGTACGCGCCGATGGCCGACACCGTCATCGACACGCCGACGTTCTTGTCGGTGAGCTTCGCCTTGTCGATCGTCGGCGGGGAGACCGGCTCGCCCGCCGTGAGCTGGGTGCCGTCCGGCAGGGTCACGACGACGTACGCGGGCAGGTCGCCCTCGCTGCCCTCGGCCGCGCGCTGCACCGTCGCCTCCTCGACGACGTCGCCCCGCTCGAGCGTGTTGTCGACGCTGCGCGCGAGCGTGTCCACCCGGTTGGTGACGCGCTGCTCCTCGGTGGCCAGGACGTACCGGGCCCCGAAGATGCCGAGGGGGACGCCGAGCAGGAGCACGGCGACGGCGACCGCGGAGATGGTCGCCAGCAGGACGCGGCGACGCACGAGGTCAGCCCTGTCCCGTCGGCGTCAGCTCGCGCCGAGCTCGAAGCGGAACCCGAGCCCTCGCACGGTGGAGACGTAGCGCGGGGCGTTGGCGTCGTCGCCGAGCTTGCGGCGCAGCCACGACACGTGCATGTCGAGCGTCTTGGTGGAACCGACCGGGTCGGAGCCCCAGACGTCGCGCATCAGCGTGTCGCGCACCACGACCGACCCGGCGTTCGCGACCAGCACCTTGAGCAGGTCGAACTCCTTGGTGGTCAGGTGCAGCTCGCGCTCGCCCTGGAACGCGCGGTGCGCGGAGACGTCCACCCGCACGTCCTGCGCGCGCAGCTCCTCGTCCTCGCCCGTCTCGCCGTGCGTGCGGCGCAGCAGCGCCCGGACGCGGGCGAGCAGCTCCGCGAGGCGGAACGGCTTCGTCACGTAGTCGTCGGCGCCCGCGTCGAGCCCGACGACCAGGTCCACCTCGTCCGCGCGAGCCGTGAGCACCAGCACCGGCACCGTCAGCCCGGAGCCGCGGATCTCGCGCGCGACGTCCAGGCCGTCCATGTCCGGAAGGCCCAGATCGAGGACGACGATGTCCGCGTTCCCGGCGTTGTCGACGGCTCCTTGACCAGTTCCTTGCACGATGACGTCGTAACCCTCACGCGTGAGAGCCCGCGCCAAAGGCTCGGCAATAGCCGGGTCGTCCTCGGCCAGCAGTACGTGGGTCATTCCCTCATGCTAGCGGCAACGTCGCTGGTCCTGGACCCCTCCCCACGCCGCGTCGGCGCCAGTCGGGTGTGACATGGAGATGACGCACCGGCACGTCGCCGTCCTCGACGGCGGCACCCGCGCCCGCCGTCCGCGCACGCCACGGGGTCCCCCCGCGGGACGACGGGCGTCGCGGCGGGTCCGCCCCCGGGCGGACGCGGCCGCCCCGGCGCCCACCTACCCTGGCGGACATGAGCTGGATCGAGAGGATGGGGCGCTGGTTCGAGGCGCACCGCTTCGGCGTCGACCTGACGACGACGGTGGTGCTCGCCGGCTTCATGCTCGTGGCCGCGACGGACGTCTACACGGCCGACCCCTACCTCTCCCGCGCCGGGTCCGTGGCGTGGACGTTCGCGCTGCTCGCCCCGCTCCCCTGGCGCCGCACCCGGCCCGTGCCGTCCGCCGTCGCGATCTTCGCCGTCGCGCTCGCGCACATGCTCGCCGGGTACCCGATGATCATGCCGGGCGACCTGCTCGTGCTCGTCGCCCTGTTCTCGGTGACCGTCTACGGCCCGACCTGGGCGCACGTCACCGCGATCTGCGCGACGGCCGTGGGGAGCGTCGTCGTGCTGCCGATCACCGTCGGCATCCGCGCCGGCCAGAGCGCCTCCGCCGTGCTCGAGATGGTCCCGGTGGGGGTCTTCTGCCTGGTCACGGGTCTCGCCGTCTGGGCCTTCGCGCTGGTGCGGCGATCCCGGCGCGTCACCATGGACGCGCTGCGCGACCGCGCGCACCGCCTCGAGATCGAGCGCGACCAGCAGGCCCGGATCAGCGCCGCCGCCGAGCGCGCCCGCATCGCCCGCGAGATGCACGACATCGTCGCGCACTCCCTCTCCATCGTCGTCGCGCAGGCCGACGGCGGCCGGTACGCCGCGGCGTCCGACCCCGCGGCCGCCGTGCGCGCCCTGGGCACCATCAGCGAGACCGGTCGCACCGCGCTGACCGACATGCGCCGCCTGCTCGGCGTGCTGCGGTCGCAGGACGACGAGGACACCGCGCGCCTCGAGCCCGCGACCGGCTCCACGCCGACGGCCGCGCTCACCGCCGGTGCGACGAGCGGGGGCGAGCGGGCCGCCTCGGCCGGGGACGAGCCGCGCCAGGCACGCCCCGCGCCGCAGCCCGGCGTGGAGGAGATCGAGGACCTCGTGGCGCAGGCGCGGGACGGCGGGCAGCGTGTCTCTCTGGTACGCGTCGGCGAGCCGCGCACGCTGCCCGCGGGGATGGGGCTCACCCTGTACCGCGTGTGCCAGGAGTCGCTGACCAACGTGCGCAAGCACGCCGGCCCCGACCCCGCCGTGACCGTCGCGGTGCGCTGGACGCCGTCGACCGTCGAGCTCGAGGTGCTCGACGACGGGCGCGGCGCCGCCGCCACCAGTAACGACCCCGGGTTCGGCCTGCGCGGGATGCGCGAGCGGGCCAACCTGTACGGCGGCACGCTCGAGACCGGGCCCCGCCGCGGCGGCGGCTTCCGCGTGCACCTCGAGCTGCCGCTGCCCGGTGCGCCGGTGACCGCCCCGCCCGCGCCGACCACCACCCAGGAGGACGCATGACCCCGCCCGCCGACGTCGCGCCGCCCGCGCCCGGACCCGTGCCCGCACCCGCGGGCGGCGTCGTGCGCGTCGCGCTGGTCGACGACCAGCAGCTCGTGCGCGCGGGCTTCCGCATGGTCATCGACTCGCAGCCGGACCTGGAGGTCGCGCTCGAGGCCGGCGACGGCGCGCAGGCGCTGCGGCTGCTCGCCGACCACCGGGTCGACGTCGTGCTCATGGACGTGCGCATGCCGCACCTCGACGGGCTCACCGCCACCGCCCGCCTCACCGCCGCGCCCGACGCGCCGCGCGTCATCGTGCTCACCACGTTCGACCTGGACGAGTACGTCCTCGAGGCCATCCGCAGCGGCGCCTCCGGCTTCCTGCTCAAGGACGCGCCGCCCGAGGAGATGCTCGCCGCGATCCGCACCGTGCACGCCGGGGACGCCGTCATCGCGCCGTCGTCCACCCGCCGCCTGCTGGAGCACCTGGTGACGGCGCTGCCCGCGGACGAGGCCGCACCGCAGCACGACGCGCTGGCGGGCCTCACCGACCGCGAGCGCGAGGTGCTGGTGCTCATGGCCCGCGGCCGGTCCAACACCGAGATCGCCGCCGACCTGTTCGTCGCCGAGGCCACCGTGAAGACGCACGTCGGGCGCATCCTCGCCAAGCTCGACGCCCGCGACCGCGTGCAGGCCGTCGTGACCGCCTACGAGACCGGCCTGGTCCGCCCCGGCTCCTGACCCGAGTTGTCAGGGCCACGCGCACGTTCCCGTGGCTCTGGTCCTGACAACTCGCGGCTCCCCGAGTTGTCAGGGCCACGCGCACGTTCTGCTGCTCCTGGTCCTGACAGGTCACCAGCCGAGGTGGCGGCGCACGACGGCGAGCACCCGCTCCGGCTCGTAGCGCGCGGCCATCGCGGGCAGCCGGATGCGCACGGTGGCGGCGTCGGCGCCGAGCTCGGCGTCGCGCAGGAGGTCGTCGTACCAGCGGTCGCGCTCGAGGTGGCCGACGCCGTCGATCTCGACGACGAACCGGCGCCCACCCGGCAGCCGCCACTCCACGTCGAGGAACCGCCGTCGTCCGCGGGCGTCGGTGCGGACCGCCTGCCGGGCGGGCTCGGGCAGCCCGCCCCGGCGGCACAGCCGGGCGAAGTCGATCTCCGCGAGCGAGTCCGCGCCGCCGACGATGTCCGCGAGCGCCAGCCGCATCACCTTGCGGTGCCGGACCTTGCCGACCGTGTCGAGCATGGCAAACAGGTCGTCCGTCGCCCCCAGGCGTTGCTGCACGACGGCGGCCATCAGGCCCGCCGCGGTGCGCCACGAACGCTGCCACGCCCCGGCGTCGACCGCGGCCCGCGCGATGCTGTGCACCGGCAGCCCGCCGGCGTCGACGGCGTCCTCCTCGCGCAGGCGTCGCGACTCGTGCACCACGAGCCAGGGGTGGCGGTCGGGGTAGGCGCCACGGGGGACGACGACGTGGATCGGGTCGCGGTGCCAGCCCTCCAGGCCACCGACCTCGAGCGCGCTCCAGGCGCCGATGACGCTCCCGGCCGGAGCTCCGAGCACCGCCGCCCAGCGTCGCGCTGCCCGGGTCAGCGGGCCGCGGTGCGTGACGAGCACCTGCTCGCTCAACGCCCGCCACCGCAGGGCGGCCAGGTGACAGGCCACCTCGGGAGGGCCGACGCCCAAGCGGGAAAGCTGCGAGCGGGTCACCACACCGTGCTGCCGGTCGACGAGCTCCCGCAGCCCGTCGACGCTGACGTACACCTCACGCGATCCGGTCATGCCGATGAGCGTGCGGGGCCTCACCCCACGGCCACCGCCCGCGACCGACCCGCTGGGGAAGCCCGGTCGAAGGTGCCTGCTGTGGGCAGCCTCCCACCCGCGAGTTGTCAGGGCCACGACCGCCGAAACCTTCTCCAGGCCCTGACAACCCGACGCGCCGGCGACCTGTCAGGGCCAGGAGCACGGGAACGTGCGCGTGGTCCTGACAACTCGGTGAGGGCGCAGGTCAGGGGGCGTTCAGGGTACGGGTCAGGGTCGGTGTCATACCTGAGGATGACCTGGGAGCTCGCAAGGACCCACCCTCGGGCCGATGTCGGCGGCGCGGGCGCTCCGTAGCGTCGGTGGTGTCCTGGTCCGAGGGCTCCGCGGAGCTCCCGGGCCACCACCCCGAGACACCGGAGAGCTTCCGTGGACACGACCGTGTACGTCCCGATCCCCGACGAGGGCACCGCCGCCCGACCGACCGTCACCCCGGCCGTGCGGGCCCGCGCCCTGACCAAGACGTACGGCCGCGGCGAGGCGCAGGTGCGCGCCCTGGACGGCGTCGACGTCGACTTCACGGCCGGCCGCTTCACCGCGATCATGGGCCCGTCCGGCTCGGGCAAGTCGACCCTCATGCACCTGCTCGCCGGCCTCGATTCGGCCACGAGCGGGCAGTCGTTCATCGGCTCCACCGAGGTGACCGGCCTGAACGACAAGGCCCTCACCGCGCTGCGCCGCACCCGCGTGGGCTTCGTGTTCCAGCAGTTCAACCTGCTGCCGATGTTCACGGCCGAGCAGAACATCACGCTGCCGGTCGAGCTGGCCGGCGGCACCGTCGACCGGAAGTGGCTCGGCACGCTCGTGGACACCCTCGGGCTGAGCAAGCGGCTCACCCACCGCCCGAGCGAGCTGTCCGGCGGCCAGCAGCAGCGCGTCGCCATCGCGCGCGCCCTCATCGCCCAGCCCGACGTCGTGTTCGCCGACGAGCCCACGGGCAACCTCGACTCCCGCTCCGGCGCGGAGGTGCTGAGCTTCCTGCGCCGCTCGGTGCGCGAGCTCGGCCGCACGATCATCATGGTCACCCACGACCCGGCGGCCGCCGCGTACGCGGACCGCGTCGTCCTCATCGCCGACGGCAAGATCGCGGGCGACATCACGGACCCGACGCCGGAGTCCGCCCTCGCCGGTCTCGACGCGCTGCGGACGGTGGCCTCGCGATGATCCGCCTCACCCTGTCGCAGATGCGGCGCAGCGCCGGCCGGCTCGCCGCCGCCGGCCTCGCGATCGTCATCGGCACCGCGTTCGTCGCGATCACCCTCCTCGCGGGCAACGTCATCACCCGCACCACCTACGACTCGATCGCCGCCCAGTTCACGGGCGCCGACCTCGTGGTCCGCGGCGTCCCCGCGGACGACGCCGCCCTCGACGCCGTCCGCGGCGCCGACGGCGTCGCCACCGCCGACCCGCAGCTCATGACGTACCAGCAGCTCGAGTCGGGCGGCCGCACCATCTACCAGGGCGTGCTGGCCGAGCCCACGGACACGAGCGTGCTGCCGCTCGAGGTCGCCGACGGCGCGCTGCCCGAGGCCTCGGGCGAGATCGCGCTGCCGGTCGACGTCGCGGAACGCCTCGACGCGGCCCCGGGCGACGCCGTCACCCTCGTGCGCAACGTCCTCGAGGGCGACCAGAGCTCCGAGGAGGACGCCTGGTCCGAGGTCCGCGAGCAGCTCACCGTGTCGGGCACGCTCACCGACCCGTTCGGCGCGTACTCCATGCAGGGCGGCGCGGCCGTCGCCCCCGCGGCGGACGTCGCCACGTGGGAGGCCGACCTCTACGCCCCGGGCGAGGAGTCCCTCGAGCCGACGACCGTGCTCGTCACCCTCGACGACGGCACCGACGTCGAGGCCGCCCGCACGGCCGTCACCGGCGCGCTCACCAACGCGGCCGCGGCGTCCGGTGCCGACACCGCCGACCTCAAGGTCGTGACGCCCGAGGAGCACGCCGAGTCGGTCGCCAGCGCCATGACCGGCGGCGAGAACGTCATGTTCACGCTGTTCGTGCTGGTCTTCGCGGCCGTCGCGCTGCTCGTCGCCGCGCTGGTCATCGCGAACACGTTCCAGGTGCTGGTCGCCCAGCGCACCCGCACGCTCGCCCTGCTGCGTTGCGTGGGTGCGGACAAGGGCCAGCTGCGGCGGTCGGTGCTGTTCGAGGCGGCCGTGCTGGGCCTGCTGTCCTCCGCGGTCGGCCTGGTGGCCGGCGTCGGGCTGGGTCAGGCCGCGCTCACGATCGGCCGCGGCATGGACCTGGGGGTCCCGCTGCCGGCGACGGTCACGATCACGCCCGCCGTCGTGCTCATCCCCCTGGCGGTGGGCACCCTCGTGACGCTGGTCGCGGCGCTCTCCCCCGCCCGGGCCGCGACGCGCGTCGCCCCGCTCGAGGCGCTCCGCCCCGCCGACGCGCCGTCGGCGGCCCGCGGCGCGGGCCGCGTGCGCCTGGTGCTCTCGATCCTCGTCTCCGTGATCGGCTTCGCCCTCCTGGGCGGCGGTGTCGCGATGAGCACGGTGGGCCAGGAGCCCACCACAGGGCTCCTGCTCGGCGTCGCCGGCGGCGCGCTGTCGTTCGTCGGCGTCCTGGTGGGCTCGGTGTTCTGGCTGCCCCGCGTGGTGGCCCTCGCCGGCCGCCTGGTCGGCATGTCCGGCCCGACGGCGCGGCTCGCGGCCGCGAACACGCTGCGCAACCCGCGGCGCACCGCCGCGACGTCCACCGCGCTGCTCATCGGCGTCACGCTCGTCGGCATGATGTCGACCGGCGCGGCGAGCGCCCGGGTGACCATGGACTCCGAGCTGGACTCCCGCTACCCCGTGGACGTCACCGTCTCGACCGACCTGTCGAGCGACCCGACGAGCGTCGCGGCCGGCGACGCCACCGTGACGCCCGTCCCGTCGGCGCTGGCCGGCACCGTGGGCGACGTCACCGGCGTCTCCGGCGTCGTCGAGACCCCCGCGACGGCCGCCACGGTGACGGGCGACGGCGTGGACGAGGGCCTCGCGCTCACGGTCCGCGGCGTGACGCCGGACGACGCGGCGTCCGCGATGCGCAGCACGGAGATGGTCGAGCCTCTCGCGAAGGGCACGGCCGTGGTGCCGGAGGACGTCGCCGACGTCTGGGGCGTCAGCGAGGGGCAGCGCCTCACCCTCACCGGTCCCGACGGGACCCTCGACGTCACGGCCGCGATCACCGAGCTCGCGGACAGCGGCCTCCTCGTCGTGCCGGACGACCTGGCCTCGCTCGACGCCGACGCCCCCGTCACCAGCCTCTGGGTGGGCCTCGACGACCCGACCGACGCCGCGGCCGTCGTCCCGTCCATCCAGGACGCCGTGGCCGACACGGAGGCGCCCGCCGACGTCGTGGGCGCGGCGGTCGAGCGCGCCGGCTTCCAGCAGGTGATCGACACCGCGCTGGGGATCGTCGTGGGGCTGCTCGCGGCGGCCGTCGTGATCGCGCTGATCGGCGTGGCGAACACGCTGTCGCTGTCGGTCATCGACCGGCGCCGGGAGTCCGCCACCCTGCGGGCGATCGGGCTGTCGAAGGGCCAGCTGCGCGGCATGCTCGCGGTCGAGGGCCTGCTGATCGCCCTGGTCGGTGCCGTGCTCGGCGTGCTGCTGGGCCTGGTGTACGGCTGGGCGGGCGCCGCGGCGGCGCTCGGCTGGGCGGGCTCCCCCGTCATCGTGGTCCCGTGGCGCGACGTGCTGGTGATGCTCGTCGTGGCGGCCGTGGCCGGGCTGGTGGCGTCCGTCGCCCCCGCCCGCACCGCGGTGAAGACCTCGCCGGTGGAGGCGCTGGCGAGCGAGTAGCCGGAGTTGTCCACAGGCCGTCCGCGACGGCCGCCCCGGGCGGGCACCCTGGAGGTCATGTCGACCTCCACGGTGCCCGCCCTCGTCGTCCCCGCACCCGGCCCCGCCCGGGGGCGGGCGAACGACGTCCGGGTCACCGTGCGTCCGGGAGAGGACGTGCTCCTGCCCGCGGGCGTGCCGTTCGGCGCGTGCCGGGCGGGGCTCGCCGACCTCCTGCGCCGGCCCGAGCTGCGGCACGTCCCGTTGTGCGCCGGCGGCGTCCTCGTGTCCGACGACGACGTCGTCGGGCACCGCCCGCTCCTGCCCGGGGCCGTCGTCACCCTGCACGACGACGCCGGAGGCGGGCGCGCGCGAGCGGGCAGCACCGGCCCGGCGGCCGCCGTCCTCGACGGGCCGTGGCTCGCCGCCCGCGCCGACGGCCCGACCGCCGGCGCGACCGTCGCCCTGTCGCCCGGCACGTCGACCGCGCTGCCCGGCGACGCGGGCGCGCCGCCCGATCGCGCCGTGCTGGTTCGCGTCGACCCGCGGCGGCCGGACCGCGTCACCGTGCGGCTCACGGGGCCTGCCCGCGGGCCGCGCGGGGCGGCCCGGATCGTCCGGGGGACGGCCCCTGCACGACGGCGTGCGCGGGTGGTGGGGCGCGTGCCGCGCCGCTGGCGCGCCGACGGCGCGCTCGAGGTGACGGGCCCCCAGGGCGCGCGCACGTGGACTCTGCACCGCTCGGGAACGGTGGCGGCCTGGCTCGACGCCGCCCCCGGCCGTGCCGGCGACAGCGCCGAGGCGGTGTCGACGTCCGGGCCCGGCGCGGGGATGCTCGCCACCGCCGCGCTGCCCGTCGTGGGCTCCCTGGTGCTCGCCGCGGTGCTGCGTCAGCCGGCCTACGCCCTGTTCTCCCTGCTCGGCGTCGCGACCCTCGTGCCCCAGCTCCTCGCCGCGCGGCGCCGACGGCGCAGCGGGACGGATCCGTCGCCCACCTCCGGCGGTCCGCCGTCCGGCCCCGCGGCGGAGCACGGCGGTGTGCCGCCCCGCGTCGTGGGCGGGGCGCCCGGCCCGCTGCTCGCCCGGCTGGTCGCGGCGCACCAGGCGTCCGACGGTGCGTGGGACGCCGCGTGCGCGCGGGCTGCGGCCCGGGCTCGCACAGCCGGCCCTCTCGCCGGGGCGGCACGACCGGGTCTCCCGGCTCTCCGTCGGGGCAGCGGCGGTCCCGAGGGCGCGCACGACGCGGGATCGGGGACGGCGGCGGCCCGGGCGGTCGCCGAGCTGGTCCCGGACGGCGCGATCGCCGTGGTGGGGGCGCGTGCGGACGTGCTCGCGGCCGCACGGTCGGTGGTCGCCGAGCTCGCGGCGGCCGGCGCGGCGGTGGACGTCGTGGGGGCGCGCGACGCCTGGTCGTGGTGCCGCTGGCTGCCGGGCTCCGGCCCGCCCCTGCTCGTGGTCGACACGCCCGGCACGCCCGACGCCACCGCGGTCACCGCGCGACCCGCCGACGTGCTCGCGCGCGGCGGCGCCGTGCTGCTGTGCCTGCCCGACGGCGCGCCCGTGCCGTCGTGGTGCCGCACCACGTGGCGCGTGCGCGCGGGCCGGGTCCGGCGGGCGGCCCCCGACGGCTCGGCCGGCGCCGCGCCGCTCGTCGGGGTCGACGAGGCCTGGGCGGAGCAGGTCGCGCGCCTCGTCGCCGGTCTGGCGGGCCTGCGACGGTCCCTGGGGGCGCTGGACTCGGCGGACGGTCACGATGAGGCGGGACGGGCCGGCGACGACGGCGACCCGACCGACCCGCGGATCCCCGCGGCGGTCCCGCTGGTCGACCTGCTCGACGGGCCGACCGACGGCCTGTTCGATCCGGGCCCTGCCTGGGACGCCGCCGCCGGCTGGGCGGTGCCGCTCGGACGCGACGCCCGCGGCCGGCCCGTGACCTTCGACCTCGTGGCGGACGGCCCCCACCTGCTCGTGGCGGGCACCACGGGAGCGGGCAAGTCCGAGCTGCTGCAGTCGCTCGTGCTGGGGCTCGCGACGCGGCGGTCGCCGCGCGACGTCGCGCTCGCGCTCGTCGACTTCAAGGGCGGTGCGTCGTTCGGCGCGTGCGGACGGCTGCCGCACGTCGTCGGCCAGGTCACGGACCTCGACCCCGGGCTCGCTGGGCGCGCCCTGGCCGGGCTCCGGGCGGAGCTGCGCCGGCGCGAGCACGTCCTCGCCCGGCACGGGGCGGCGGACCTCGCCGCGCTGCCCCCGGGGTCGCCCGACGCCCCGCCCCGGCTCGTCGTGGTGGTGGACGAGTTCCGCGCCCTCGCCGACGACCTTCCGGACTTCCTGCCCGGCCTGCTGCGCGTGGCGGCGCAGGGGCGCTCCCTGGGCGTGCACCTCGTGCTCGCGACGCAGCGGCCCGCGGGGGCCGTGAGCGCCGACGTGCGGGCCAACGTCTCGGCGCGGCTCGCGCTGCGCGTCGTGGACGCCGCGGACTCGCTCGACGTGGTCGAGACGCCCGCGGCCGCCCGCATCGTGCCGGGCACGCCGGGGCGCGCCGTCCTGCGTCGCGGGGCCGAACCGCCGGTGGCGCTCCAGTGCGCCCACGCCGCGGCGCGCCCCGCTGCGCCCGAGGACCGGGTGCGCCGCGCTCCGGACTGGGCGTCTCCGCCCTCGGCCGCACCGTCGGTGCCCGACCCGCCGGAGCACCCCGCGGACGCCGGCGCGCGCTCGGGGCTCGTCGGCACGCTCGTCGACGCCTCCGTGCGCGCCGCCGCCGAGCGGGGCCTTCGTCCCGGCGCCGCCCCCTGGCTGCCCCCGTTGCCCGAGCGCGTCCGGGTCCGGGACCTCGTCGAGGCCGACGACGGCTCCGACGACGACTCCGGCGACGACCCGAAGGGCCTCCCCCTCGCGCTGGGCGACGACCCCGACCGCCAGCGCCGCACCGTCGTGCGCTGGGACCCGGACACCGGGCACCTGGCCGTCGTGGGCCGGGCGCGCTCCGGACGGACGACGACGCTCCAGACCCTGGCGGGGGCGGCGCTGGACGAGGGCTGGCACGTGCACGTGCTGGCCCCGGCCGCCGCCCTGGCCCGGTTCACGCCGCTCGAGCGCCACCCGGGCCTCGGCACCCTCGCCGGCCCCGCGTCGCCGCGTCGGGCGGCCCGGCTGCTGCGCCTGCTGGCGAGGGGCGGGACACAGGCGCCGGCACGGACGCTCGTCGTGGTCGACGGCGTCGACGAGCTGCGCGCCGCGCTCGCCGGGCCGGACCCGTGGGACCCGCTGGTGCGCGCGCTGGCCACGCCCGGCGTCGCGTTCGCGCTCGCCTCCGACGGCGCGACGCTCGGAGGGCTCGCCGCGCGGACCGGTCCGCGGCTGGTGCTGCTCGGCGGTGAGGCGCACGCCGACGTGCTCCTCGGCGCGCCGACGCACCTCGCCGGCCGGGGTGGGCCCGCGGGACGCGCCGCGTGGCTCGCGCGCGAGCAGGTCCTGTGCCAGGTGCTGCTGCCGGGCGGACCGTCCGGTCGGGACACCGGGCCCAGCCGCCGCGCCACGCAGCCCGCCGCCGCGCCGGTGCGGGTCCGGCCCCTGCCCGCGACCGTCGACGAGGCCGAGCTGCTGCCCCCGCGGGGGCGCGGTCCCCGCCACCTCGCAGGACCGCCCGACGGCCCGCACGACGCCGTTCCCCACGACACCGGTCCGGACGACACCGGTCCGCACGACGCCGGCTCGCTGCTCGTCCCGGTCGGGGTGGGCGGCGACGCGGCCGCCCCGGTCGCGCTGGACGTCGGTCAGGGCGCCCTCGTCACCGGGCCGCGGGCCAGCGGCCGCACCGCCGTCCTGCGGCTCGTCGTCCGGCGGCTGGCGGCGACGGGACGGCTGGCCGGCGTGGTGGCGCGGGACGCCGCGCTGCGCCGGGACGCCGGCGACGCCCCGGCCGTGCCGCCGTCGCCGGCCTCCCTGTCCGGGCTGCTCGACGGGCTGCTCGACGGGCTGCCGGACGGCCCGGCGGGGTCACCGGGCGACGGACCCGCGGACCACCGAGCGGACGCTCGTCGCGGCCCCGGGGTGCTCGTGGTGGACGACCTCGACGTCCTCGCGCAGCAGCACCCGCTGGAGGCGGAACGGATCGCGGCGCTGACCGACGGGACCGGCCTCGTGCTCGTGGCGGCGGCGAGCTCGACGGGGACGGCACTGGCGCACCGGGGCGCCCTCGCCGAGCTCCGCGCGCGACGCACCGGCGTGGTGCTGCACCCGGGCGAACGAGGGGCGGACGACCTGCTGGGCGTGCCGCTCGCGGACGGCGTCGACCCCGGACCCGCCCGCCCGGGGCGCGGCGCGCTGGTGCAGGCGGGGCGGGTGCGGGCGGTGCAGGTGGCGCGGCCGTCAGACGCGGTCCCGGCCGCCGCGGCCTCAGCCCGACGTCGCCTCGACGACCCGGCGGGTCATCACCGCGACGAGCACCGCGGCGGCGACGAGCAGCAGGCCGAGGCCCGCGAGCACCGCCCAGACCACCCCGGCGGTCAGCAGGCTGACGCCGACGAGGCCCTGCATGATCTGCCACACGACGATCGGCGCCCTGCCGCCGTGGCGCCCCGCCCACAGGGCTCGGCAGGACCCGACGAGCAGCCACGCGAGCCCGACGAAGAAGAGCACGAGGAAGACGCTCACGGCTACGCTGAGGGAAGCGCCGCGGACGAGCTCGACCCCGACCATCCCGGCCGCGCCCACGAGGAGGACCGCCTCGATCACGACCCCCGCGGCGACGACCTTCAGGCCCGGCGGGCGGGACCCCTCCGGAACACCGTCGGCGTCGGACGAGGGGGTGACAGGAGCGCGCATGACACGTCAGAATACGTGCGACCTGCGGTTTCACGACAGTGTGATGAAGCACTCACGCTTCATGCAGGAGAAACTTTCACGTAACCCCTTGTGCCGCGCTTCACGAGGTGTGACGCTGGACGGCAGATCAACCCCCACCCATCGGACCTGGTTTGGCGCGCCCTCACGCGCCCCCCCTGACGGACCAGGTCCCCCTGCACCGAGGAGATGACATGGACTGGCGCCACAAGGCCGCCTGCCTCGACGAGGACCCTGAGCTCTTCTTCCCCATCGGCAACACCGGCCCCGCGCTCCTGCAGATCGAGGAGGCCAAGGCCGTGTGCCGTCGCTGCGACGTCGTCGACACCTGCCTGAAGTGGGCCATCGAGTCCGGTCAGGACGCCGGCGTCTGGGGCGGCATGAGCGAGGACGAGCGCCGCGCGCTCAAGCGCCGCACCGCGCGCGCCCGCCGCGCCGGCTGACTCCGCGTCGCCAGCAGCACGACGAAGGGACGGACCGCAGGGCGGTCC
>NZ_JBHVBO010000088.1:0-16444 GCF_042668085.1 Isoptericola sp. NPDC057391
GGGCGGTCCTGCTGCCCGCCCAGCCGGCGCGCGCCCGTGGTGGTCTGGCGGGGGCCGGGACCGCGGGTGCCCCCCGTGAGCCGGCGGCCGGCGGCGTGCGCGGCGGCGAGCCGCTGCCGCACGTCGCCGGCCTCGGGGAACAGCCGGGCCAGCGCGGCCTCCAGCCGGTCCGCGCCCGCGGGCACGAGCGGCGGGGCCTGCAACCGCGCGTCGACCAGCCGCCGCACCGTGAGCTCGTCGCGCCAGTACCGGTCGAGGTACAGCCGCCCGCCGACCCAGCGAGCCGGTCGGTCCTCCGGCCCGCCCGCGCCGACGGTCACCAGGGGGCTCGCCTCGATCGCCCGGACCCACGCCGCGTGCTCGGGCCACGGCGGGGGAGCGGCGGCGCCGGGACCGTCGACGGCGTCGCCCCGGTCGGCGTCCTCGGGCAGCGCGAGCGCCGCGAGCTCGTCCGGGTCGTCGAGCCGCACGCACACGGACCCGCCGCGCAGCGCCCGGACGGCGAGCGCGACGGCGAGCTGCACCGTCGCGTCGTCCTCGCCCGTCAGCCGCCCGAGCCGCGTGGCGACGTGCACGTCCGTCGCGGCGACGAGGCCGGCGGCGTTGAACTCCCGCAGCAGCGCGGGCGCCGCGGCGGCGAGGCGGACATCGCCGGAGGGCTCGCCGGCCGGGAGCGTGGTGGTGTCGGTCATGCGTCCCCTCCGTCGAGCAGCGCGGACAGCGCCGGCACCAGCCCGCGCGGCGGCACCCACGAGACCACGCCGAACGGGGCGCCGTCGGGCCCGGTGGGGGTGTCCGGGCCGCACATACCCCGCACGAACAGGTAGAGCCCGCCGCCGAGGTGCACGTCCGGGTCGTACCCCGGCAGCCGCCACGCCAGGTACCGGTGCAGCGCCACGAGGTAGAGGACGAGCTGCAGCGGGTAGTGGGCGTGCAGCATCGCGTCGACCGTGGCCTCGGGCCGGTAGTCGTGCGCCGTGAGCGGGGCGTCGAACGTGCCGAGGCGGTTCGTCTTGTAGTCCACGACGAGGAAGCGCGGCGCCCTGTCGTCCCCGGGCACCCGCAGCACGCCGTCGATCGACCCCGTGAGGTAGCCGCGCAGGGGTCGGGCCGTGGGGTCGGCGGCCGCGAGCTCGGCCAGCACCGCGGGGTAGCCGGCGAACGCGTCGTCGTCGCCGAGGTGCCGCGCCAGCAGGGCGGCGATCCCGGCCAGGGTGGCGCCCTCGGAGCCGCCACCCGGCCCGCCGTCGCCGTCGCCCCCGGCGAGCGGGAGCTCGAACTCCAGCTCGGCCAGGCGGTCGCGCGGCGTGACGTCGGCGAGCGTGCGCCCGCCCGCGAGCGGCCCCAGCGGCGTGCGCGCGACGACGCCCAGCGCCGCGGCCAGCTCCGCCGGGTCGGTGCCCGGCACCCGCGTGGTCGCCGCCGCCGCGCACCGCGCGAGCAGCTCCGCGTCGAGGTCGGGGGCGGCGGTGTCGGCGTACTCCAGCACCTCGTGCACGAGCGTGCCGAAGCCGGTGCCCGCGGGCAGCCCCGACATCGGCGACGGCAGGTCGGCGCCCGGCGCCGCCTCCGGGCCGACGTCGGCCCCGCCGGGGCGCACCGCCGTCGGTGCGGCCTCGGCGGGCTCGTCCTGGACCCCGCCGCCCTCGGGCTCGGACTCGACACCACCGGCCTCCGGTGCGGCCGTCGCGGCGAGGCCGCCCGGCCGGCCGGGGTGGTGGGCCGCGGCGGTGAGGGCCGAGTACGACGCCCGCCGCCACGTCGGGTCCGGCACCCGGTCGAGCTGGGCGACGTCGAGCGACGGCGCCGTCTCCGCGGGCGGCCGCCAGCGCTCGGTCGGGGGCGTGCCGGGCACCTCCTCGACGGCGATCGTGCCGCCCGAGCCCTGGGCGAGGGTCCCCAGCGACGCCCGGACCGCGTCGTCGCGCATGGCCTGCTGAGAGGCGTGCGGGGCGGGCTCGCCGCCGAGGGTGCGGTCGCCCAGGACGACGCGCGTCAGGCCCGCCTTCGCGGAGTTCGCCTTCGACGGCGCCCAGTGCACCACCACCTGGTGCCGGGCGCGGGTCAGCGCCACGTACAGCAGGCGCAGGTCCTCGCCGCCCTCCTCGCGGCGGTGGCGCTCCAGGGCGGCGTCGTACCCGAACGAGCCGGGGCCGCCCACGTGCAGGATGCGGCGCCCGTCCCCGGCGTGGAACCGCAGCACCTCGGGCTGGCGCGGCTCGAACCGGTCCCAGGCGAACGGCACGTACACGACGCCGAACTCGAGGCCCTTGCTGGCGTGGACCGTGACGACCTGCACCGCCGCGGCGTCCGTCTCCAGGCGGCGGCTGCGCTCCTCGTCGTAGTCCTGCGCGGCCTCGCGGATGCGCCGCCGCAGCCACGCCGTGAGCGCGGACGCCCCCAGCCCTTCCGTCACTGCCGCGGCGTGCAGCACCTCGCCCACGTGGCGCAGGTCGGTGAGATGGCGCTCGCCGGTGCTGGTCCGCATCAGGCGCTCCGCCAGGCCGTCGCGCGTCACCGCCTCCTGCAGGGCGGCGACGCCGCGCGACCACAGCAGCCGCGACCAGCGCCGCACCGTGTCGGCGAGCGCGTCGTGCGCGGCGTCGTCCGCGGTGGCGAGGCGCTCCGCGTCCCAGCCGACGAACGGCGTCAGCGCCAGCGCGGCGGCCCGGCCGTGCGCGCCCGGCTGCTCCAGCGCGGCCAGCAGGGTGAGCCAGTCGCGGGCCGACGGCGTCGCGAACACGCTCGACAGCCCGGAGACGACGGCGGGCACGCCGCGCTTCGTCAGCTCCGAGCGGACGGCCTCGGCCTGCGCGTTCGTGCGGGTGAGCACCGCGACGTCGCGAGGCTCGAGCGGCCGCCACGCGCCGTCGTCGGCCCCTGCGCCGGTGTCCGCGTCCACGAGCCGGTCGCGGCCCAGGCGCGCGGCGATGTCGGCCGCGACGTCCTCGGCGACGAGCTGGCGCGGCGGCCCGACCGGGGGCGTCTCGCCCGGGGACAGGCCGAGGGCGGCACGCGTCACCTGTCGCAGCCGCAGCGGCGCGCCGCCGTCGAAGCGCGAGCCGCGGTGCGCTGCGTCCACCGGCCGTACGACGATCCGCTCGTCGCCCAGCGCCGCGCCACCCATCACGGTGTCGAGAGCGCGCAGCAGCGGCTCGTCGCTGCGCCAGCTGGTGCCGAGCGTGGCGACGGCGGTCGCGTCCTGCTGCGCGTCGAGGTACGCGACGACGTCGGCGCCGCGGAAGGCGTAGATCGCCTGCTTGGGGTCGCCGATGAGCACCAGGGTGCGGTGCCCGTGGAAGGCGGTGCGCAGGATCTCCCACTGCACGGGGTCGGTGTCCTGGAACTCGTCCACCATGACCACGCGGAACCGGGAGCGCACGCGCTCGGCGGCGACGGCGCCGTGCGCCGGGTCGGCGAGCGCGTCGCGCAGCATCACCAGGAGGTCGTCGTAGTCCAGGAGGTGCTGGGCGCGCTTGCGGCGCAGCGTCTCGTCGCGGGTCTCCTGGGCCACCCCGCGCCGCAGCGCGCCCGGCGTGGACGGCGCGCCGCCGCCCGGCTCGGCGGGCTCGACGCAGGCCTGGTGGTCGCTGACGGCGGCGCGGCCCAGGTCGGCGGCCATCGACGGCGTGAGGGCGGGGTGCGCCTCGTCGGAGAAGCGGCGCACGTACAGGTCGTCGGACACCTCGCGCACGAGGTCCGCGACGTCTGCCACGAACGTCGCCGCCGGGTCGACGTCGGCCGCGATGCCGAGCGAGGTGAGCATCTGCTGGCAGAAGCCGTGCGTGGTCGTGATGGTCGCGGCGTCGAGCTGGGACAGCGCGGCCGCGAGCCGGGCGCGCCGGCGGTCGAGCTCGGCGTCGTCGACGTCGGCGAGCAGCGCCACGACCGGGTCCTCGCTGGACGCCGGGTCCGGGCCGCGCAGCGCCCGCTCGGCGCTCACCAGCCGTTCGCGCACGCGGTCGCGCAGCTCGGACGTCGCCGCCCGGCCGAACGTCACGAGCATGAGCTCGCGCAGCTCGGCCCGGCCCTCGGCGACGAACCGCGTCGCGAGCGCGGCGATCGTGAACGTCTTGCCCGTGCCGGCACTCGCCTCGAGCACGGTGGTGCCCTCCGGCAGCGGCCCGCAGACGTCGAAGACCGGGCGGTCGGGGGCGCCCGCCAGGCCGCCCGTCGCGTCGGTGCCGAAGCCCGTCCCCGCCGTCATGAGGTGCCCTTCTGCTCGTGCGCCAGCAACGGGTCCCACACCCGCCGGGCGAGCGCGCCCAGCCGGGAGGGCTCCTCGGGGAACCGGTGCCGGTCGTCGGCGTCCGGCAGGCCGGCCATCGCGTCGAACGGCACGGACCCGCTCGGGTCGCCCCAGGCCATCAGGTGGTACGCGTCGGCCTTCTCGAACCCGCCGTTCCAGGTGAACCGGGCCTCGCTCGTCGCCTGCCCCGGGTCGCCCGCGCCGCCCGCCCGGCAGACGGCGTACGCGTGCGACGCGTCCGGAGGCAGGGGGAGCGGCGCGCGGGCGGCCTCGGCACGCAGCGCGACGAGGTCGTCGAGGAGCCGGGCGGCGTCCGCCGCGTCGGGTGCCTGGATCAGGCTCCACGCCGCCTTCGCGCCGCGGCCGGGGGCCCGGCCCACCGTGCCCGCGTGCCACCGCTCGCCGTCGGGCAGCCCGGCGTCGCCGCCCGACGCCGCGAGCGCGAGGGTCTGTACCCAGGCGCGCAGCCGGTGCTTCGGGCCGAGCTTCGAGTACTCCGCCCGCACGACGCGGCCGCCGTGCACGCCGGGCACCGTCCCGGTGACGAGGACGCCGGACGGCAGCGCGGCGGACACGTCGACGGCGCGGGCCGCATGCTCGGCGCGGACCTGCCGCGCCATCGTCTCCACCGGCTGCACCCGCTCGACGACGTCGCGCAGCGTCGTGCGGCCCAGCTCGCGCGGCGGCGCCTGGCCGCGCCGCCACTCCGCCTGGAACGCGCGCCCCGGGTCCGTGCCGCCGAGCACGGCGGACAGGATGCGGTCGCCGGCGCCCCACGCGGCGAGCGGCGCCATCGTCAGCGGCAGGCGGTCGTCCACCTCGTCCTCGTCCTGCGCGACGCGCACGTCGAGCGTGGTCCGCAGGAACCAGCGCACGGGGTGCTCGAGCATCGCGACGAGGTCGTCGAGGTCCACCTCCGTCGGGGCGGCGGCGTCGAGGACCAGGGGCTCGGGCACGAGGAGGCCCGGCTCGACCCGGCCCCCGCGCCCGGCCTCCGCCCCGCGGAACGCCGCCGAATCGAAGCTGAACGGCCCCGGCGCGCCCAGCGCGCCGGCCTCGAAGTTGCGCTCGCCGACCACCTGCAGCGGGTGCCGCACGACCACCCGCCGGCGCACGGCCCCGCCGTCCGACGCCGCGCCGACACGGTCGAGCGCGTCCAGCAGCTCGGCGACGGGCACCGCGGGCGGCCGGGCGGCCCCGGTGCGCTCGTCGGCGCCCGAGTGCAGCACGACGAGGTGCTCGCGCGCGGCCGTGAGCGCGTCGAGGAAGATCTGCCGGTCCTCGCTGCGCCGGTCGCGTTCGCCCAGCAGCGGGTCGCGCACGAGGAGGTCGTCGCCGTCGGGCGTCGCGGACCGGGGGAACGCGCCGTCCTCCATGCCCAGCAGGCACACCACGCGGTGCGGGACGGCGCGCATCGGCTCCAGCGAGCACACGGTGAGCGCGCCGGTGCGGAACCCCGCGCGCGTGGGACGGCCCGCCAGGCGGTCGGCGAGCAGGGCGCGCACGTCCTCCAGCCGTAGCCCGTCGCCCGCGGTGGCGCGGCCCGCGCCCGCCGCCCGCACGTCGCCCAGCACGCGGTGCGCCTGCAGCGACTGCCACGCGTCGTCCGGCGCCGGGTCGGCGAGCAGGGTGACCGCCCGGTCCAGGGTGTCGAGCCAGTGCTCCAGCGGGTGCGTGCCGTCGAGGTCGGCGAGGAGCACCGTCAGCCGCGACACCAGCTCGGCGAACCGGCCCGCGACGTCCACGTCGGTGGACCCGACGTCGTCCAGCGGCAGCGCCGGGCCCACGAACCGCGAGTCCTCCTCCGCCATCGCCACGCCCAGCAGCACCCGGTCGAGCGCGGCGTCCCAGGTGCCCTGCCGCACCCGCGGGTCGATGCCGAACCGCTCGCGCCGCGACCCGTCCTCGCCCCAGCGCACGCCCACCTCGACGGCCCAGTCGCGCCAGCGGTCGAGGTCGTCGTCGGAGAGGCGGAAGCGCCGCCGCACGGGCTCGGTGGTGGCGAGGTCGAGCACCTCGGACGCGGTGACGCGGCCGTCGGCGAGCCGCAGCAGGGTCGCGAGCACGCCGAGCACGGGATTGATCACGCCCGGGCCCCGGTCGGCGAGGCTGACGCGCAGCCGCTGCCCGGGGTGGACCTGCGTGACGCCGTCGGGCGCGGCACCGAACGTCGCCGTCACCAGCGGGGCGAACGCCTCGACGTCGGGGCACATGACGATGACGTCGCGCGGCTCCAGCGTGGGGTCGGCGGCGAACAGGCCGGTGAGCACCTCGCGCAGCACCTCGACCTGGCGCGCGCGGCCGTGGCACGCGTGCACCTGCACGCTGCGGTCGTCGGGACCCACCGGCACGGGCGCGGCGTCGGGTTCGTCGGCCCGCAGCGCCGCCTGGAGCGCGCCCAGCAGCGTGCCCGGGGGCGGCGGTGCGGGATGGTGCGCGACACGGACCTCGGGGGCGCCTGCGGCGGGGGAGTCGAGGGCCCCCGACAGCCGCAGCTGCAGCTCGACCGAGTCGCGTGCGGTCGAGGCCAGCAGGGGGTGGCGGGCGGCCGGGGGCAGGTCGTCACGACGCGCCCCGGCGACGGCGCCCCCGTCGACCAGCGCCTCGACCGACCGCCACAGGGCGGGGGAGGGGTGCGGCAGCCACAGGTGGACGTCGCGGTGCAGGGCGAGGGCGGCCAGCACCTGCCGCTGGTCCTCCGGCAGCCGGGTGGGGCCGAAGACGGACAGCCGGGCGGGGAGGTCGACGCCGCCGGGCTCGGCGCGCAGCGCGGCGACCGCCTCCGCCAGCACCTCCGCCGGGCCGGGGGCGTCCACGCGCTCCCGCACCCGCCGCCACAGCCGCGGCTGCCACGCCAGGTCGTCGGGGACCGGCGCGCCCGCGCCGTCGTCGTCGCGGCTCTCGAGCCACGCCGCGAGCAGGGCCGGCCGCTGCTGCGCGTACGCGGCGAACAGCTCCGCGACGCGCTGGGCGAGCGCCACGCGGCGCGAGCGCCGCACGCCGTCGCCGTCCTCCCCGACGTAGCGCGCGAGCGGCGCCGCCCAGCCCTCGTCGAGGGACGCGTCGATCGTCTCCAGCACCGGCCACACGAGCCGGGCGCGGCGCCACGGGTCGTCGTCGGGCTCGACGCCGGTCACCGCCGTCACCGCGGACGCGACCAGCCGCGACGGCGACGCGAAGTCCACGTTGGCGCAGATGCCCGCGCCCGAGCCCCCGGGGACCCCGAGCCGGTGCGACAGCCGCTGGGCCAGCCACCGTTCGATGCCGCGCGTGGGCACCGCGACGACGTCGGCCGTGAACGGGTCGTCCGGGGGCACGGCGAGCACGTCGGCGAGCGGGGCGACCAGCGCGTCGGAGCGCTCGGACCGGTGGACGTGCAGCACGTCGGCCAGGTTACGGGTCCACGCCGACAGGCGGCGCCGTTCCTCCACAGGGGCCACCGAGAGAACGCCGTCCGTCAGCGTCCGCGGCGACCCCGCCGGCGCGACCGGCGGCGGGCGTCCTCGGCCGCCGCCTCGGCCCGCGCCCGCTCGCGCGCCTGCGCGGCCCGCGCCGCGCGGCGGTCCGCCCAGGCGGCCACCGTCGCCTCGACGTCGCGCGGCATGGTGACCAGGGGCGGCCCGGCCGCCGGCTGGTAGCGGGCGCGCAGGACACGCTGGTTGAACTCCTCGACCTCCTCGCGCACGTCGTCCGCGCTCCACAGCTCGTCGAGGCGCCCGTCCAGGGCGGCGTCGTCCTTGCGCAGCTGGATCGAGGGCGGCAGCACCACGAGCTTCTCGCGCCGCATGAAGGCCTTCAGCCACCAGTCCGGGTCGTGGAGGTCTCGCAGCTCGAGCGGCTTGCCGCTGCCGGGCAGGTCGTCGAACTCGCCGCGCTCGATCGCCTTGCGGACGTGCATGTCGGCGAGCAGCGCGATGGCCACCTCGTCGTCGATGGCGACCGCGTACGGGTTGAAGAAGGTCGCCGGAGGCTGCTCGTCGGTCATCCTGCCTCCCGTCGTGGCGTGTTTTCGGTCAGGCGTATTGTGATAAGCGTAGGACACCCGGGAAGGAGCAGAGGTGCCGAAGCTGGTGGACCACCAGGAACGACGCGAGGCGATCGCGCACGCGCTGTGGCGCGTCGTCGACCAGCACGGCTGGAGCCGGGCGACCCTGCGCGAGGTCGCCCGCGAGGCGGGGGTCTCGCTGGGGCAGCTGCAGCACTACTTCGCCTCCCGCTCCGCGATGCTGACCTTCGCGATGGAGTTCGCCGCCGACCGGACCGCCGACCGTGTCGAGCGAGGGCTCGCCGCGCTCGAGGACCCGCCGCACCCCCGGGACGTGCTGCGCGTGGTGCTCGGCGAGATGCTGCCCCTGCACCCCGACGCACGCGCGTCGAGCCGCATGAGCGCCGCCTACGTCCTCGAGGCGCTGCACGACCCGGCGCTGCGCGAGCGGGCGGGCCTCGGGCTCCGCGACGGGCGCGCGACGGTCGAGCGTCTCGTCCGAGAGGCGATCGCGCGGGGCCAGATCGCCCCCGACCGCGACCCGGACGTCGAGACGGACCTCCTCCTGGCGCTGACGGGGTTCACGCCGCTGCTCGCGCTCGGCGTCGTCGAGCCGGACGCCGCGCTGGCGGCCGTCGACCAGCATCTTTACCGCCTCTTCGCCTCGGCCTGACCCGGCTTCCCCGCCGCGCGGGCGGGCGCTGAGCCGCACGACCTCCCCCGAAAGGCGCAACCGAGGTTCCGCCCTCCGCCTCAAGACCCGGCCACCCCGCCCCCGGAAGGCTCGGGGTACCGGCATGGCGAACGACGGCCGCCGGACGACGAGGGAGGGGACGGATGACCACCATCCGGATCGCGGGGCTGCACAAGTCCTACGGCCGATTCGAGGCCGTGCACGACGTGGGGTTCACGGCGGAGCCCGGGAGGGTCGTGGGCCTGCTGGGCCCGAACGGCGCCGGCAAGAGCACGACGCTGCACGTGCTGCTCGGCCTGGCCCGGGCGGACGCCGGCACGGCGACGTTCGACGGCCGACGCTACGCCGAGCTGGAGCACCCGGCGCAGGTCGTCGGGGCCCTGCTGGACGCGGGCGGGCTGCACCCCGGCCGCACCGGCCGCGACCACCTGCGGGTGCTCGCCGCGGCGTCGCGGCTCCCGTCCCGCCGGGTCGACGAGGTGCTCGCCGCCGTCGGTATGGTCCCGGCCGCGGACCGCCGCGTGCGCACGTACTCGCTCGGCATGAAGCAGCGCCTCGGCATCGCCGCCGCGCTGCTCGGCCGCCCCGACGTCCTGGTGCTCGACGAGCCCGCCAACGGCCTCGACCCCGCCGGGATGCGGTGGCTGCGCGAGCTGCTGCGCACCTTCGCCGACGACGGCGGCACGGTGCTCCTGGCCAGCCACGTGCTGGGCGAGGTGGCGCAGGTCGCGGACGACCTGGTCGTCATCGGCCAGGGTCGCGTCGTCGCCGCGGGCACCCTCGGCGAGCTCGTCACCACCGACCGGAGCCTCGAGGACGTGTACCTCGACCTCACCGCCGCCACCGAAGGAGTGCGCTGATGTCTCTCGCCGTGTTCAGGGCAGAGCTGCTCAAGCTGCGCAGCACCAGGACGCCCTGGGTGATCGGGATCGTCGCGGTCGCGGGCATGGTCCTCGCGCAGGTCCTCACGATCGTGCTGCCGCGCACCCTGCGCACCCTGGAGGCCCTCAGCGGGTCGGACGCCGGGTTCCACGTCGGGGTCCAGATGTCCCCGGCGGACACGAGCGAGCTCGTGTCCGGGCTCGCCGCCGCGACCGACCTCGGCACCGCGACGGCTCAGCGTGCGCTGCTCGACCTCATGGGCAACGGGCCCGCCGGGTCCGGCTCCAGCGGCGTCACGGCGCTGTGCGTGCTGCTGCTCGGCGCGCTCGCGGCCACGACCGACTTCCGCACCGGCGGCATCGTGCCCACGGCGCTCGCCGTGCCGGACCGGTTGCGGATCCTCGCCGGCAAGGCGGGCGCGACGGCGACCGCGGCGCTCGCGATCGGCGCGGCGCTCGCGCTGGTCACGGCCGTCGGGCTGGTCGTCGCGGTCGCCACGACGCCCGGCGCGAGCCTGGCGATCGGGCCCGCCGAGGCGCTCGGCGTCTGGGCGCGGGGACTCGCGGTCATGGTCCTGCTCTCGTGGCTGGGGCTCGCCGTCGGTACCCTCGTGCGGGGGCAGGTCGCGGCGATCGTCGTGGTCGTGGCGCTCGCCCTCGTGGAACCGATGATCCAGGCCGCCGCGCTCGTCCTCACGGGTGGCGCGACGACGGCGACGTCGTGGCTGCCGATCACCCTCGGCTCCCTCGCGTCGGCGGGTCAGGGCGCCGCCCAGCTCTTCGGCGCGGCGTCGGACGCCGGGCCGGCCCTCGGGGTCGCCGCGGCGCTGGCGGGCCTGCTCGCCTGGGCCGGCGTGCTGCTCGTCACCGCGGGCGCGGTCCTCCGGCGTCGTGACCTCGCCTGATATCAGATCGATACCCGCCTGACCAGCGACGACGTGTCGTGCCCGGCCCCGGACGGCGTACCGTGGGCCGGGCTCGGCAGCCAGCACGAGACCCATCCAGACAGCCATCCCGACACCGACGGAGGACCTGTGCTCGACGCGCTGCGCCGGCGGCTCGACGCCCTCGGCGTCCGGACCCCCACGGGCCGCGACGCGCTGCTCGGCGCCGCGATCGGGGCCCTGTCCGTGGTGCTGCTCGTGGTGGTGCTGCAGCTCGTGTCGTCGAACCTCGGCGCGTCGTTCGGCGCCCAGGCGTCGGTCGAGGGGATGAGCACCGGGGCGCTCGTGGCGGCGTGCGTCGTCCTCGTCGGACAGGCGATGGCGCTCACGCTGCGGCGCCGGTTCCCCATGCTGTGCCTCGCGCTCGTGGTGCTCGGGCAGCTCGCGCTGGCGCCGCTGCTGCCGCCGTTCGTGAACTTCCAGGCGCCGGCCACGCTGGTCGCCGCGTACTCGGTGGGCGTCCACGCCCCGCGGCGACCGGCCCTGGGCGCCGCGGGGGGCGCCGCCGTGGTGCAGGTGCTGCTCGGGTACGTGCTGGGCGGGCCGGCGTCGGCGGCGGAGCTCGGCGTGCCCGTCGGCACCCAGCTGTGGGGCGGCCTGGTGTCCGCGCTGGTGGTCTACCTCGGCGCGGTCCTCGTCGGCGCGTACATCGGTACCCGGCGCGAGCTGCTGGCGCAGCTGCGGGCGCGGGTGGCGCAGGCCGAGCGGGAGCGGGAGGCGCTCGCGGCGCAGGCCGTCCTCGCCGAGCGCGGGCGCATGGCCCGCGAGCTCCACGACGTCGCGGCGCACCACCTGTCCGGGATCGTCGTGCAGGCCGCCGCCGCCGAGCGGCTCGTCGCGGGCGACCCCGAACGGGCGAAGGAGTCGCTGCGGTGGATCCGCGGCCAGGGCCGGGAGACGCTCGAGAACCTGCGTCTCGTCGTCGGGATCCTCCGCGACACCGGGGAGGGCGACGACGCGCCGTCCGCCCCGCAGCCCACGCTCGCGGACGTGCCCGCGCTGCTCGACCTCGCCCGCAGCACCGGCACGCGCGTGCAGGAGACGCGGCGCGGCGAGCCCTACGACCTGCCGCCCACGGTGCAGCTCACGGTGTACCGGGTGCTGCAGGAGTCGCTCGCCAACGCCCGCCGGCACGCGCCCGGGAGCCCCGTCGACGTCGAGACCGTGTACGACGAGGACGAGCTGGCCGTCACCGTGCGCAACGGCCCGGCCGACCGGACGGCGTCGACCGCCCCGCCGCAGGAGGCGGGCCCGGGGCACGGCGTCATCGGCATGACCGAGCGCGCGGAGCTCGTGGGCGGCCGGCTGACGGCGCGGCGCACGTCCGGGGGCGGCTGGCTGGTGCGGCTCGTCGTGCCGCGCCCGGCGGGCGCCGAGGACCGGCCGGTGCGCGCCGGCCAGGGCGCTCGATGACGCGCGTCGTGCTCGTGGACGACCAGGCGGTGGTGCGCGCCGGGTTCGCCGTGATCCTGCAGAGCGAGGGGCTCGAGGTGGTGGGCGAGGCGTCCAACGGCGCGGACGCCGTCCGCGTCGCGCGCCGCGAGCGGCCCGACGTGGTGTGCATGGACGTGCGGATGCCGGGCGGCGACGGCATCACCGCGACCCGCGAGCTCGCGGGGCCGGGCGTCGTCGACCCCGTGCCCGTGCTCGTGGTGAGCACCTTCGACCTCGACGACTACGTGTTCGGCGCCCTCGAGGCGGGGGCGTCCGGCTTCCTGCTCAAGGACGCCGAGCCGGACGTGCTCGTCGACGCGGTGCGCCGGGTCGCGGCGGGCGACGGCCTGGTGGACCAGGCCCTCACCCGCCGCGTCATCGACGAGTTCGCGCGCCGCCGCGGACCCGTCGTCGCCGACCCGGCCGCGACCGGGCTGCTCACCGCGCGGGAGCAGGAGATCGTCGCGCTGCTGTGCCGCGGGTCGTCCAACGCGGAGATCGCCGCGGCGCTGTTCCTCGAGCCCAGCACGGTGAAGTCGCACCTCAGCCGGATCATGACCAAGACGGGCGCCCGCGACCGCGTGCAGCTCGTCGTGTGGGCGTACGACTCCGGAATGGTCGTCCCCGGAGCCTGAGCGGTCCGCTCAGCCTGCCCCGGCGTCGACGATGCGCCAGCACTCCGGGCCGAGAGCGAGGTAGTAGGTCCAGCCCCACCCTTCCTCGGGGGCGTTGCCACCCTCGGCGAACGGTCGCCACGCCACCTCGAAGTCGGTGTTCACCGCTGCTGTGGTCGGGTCGGAGAGCTGGGGCGCCGGGACCACCTCGATGATCTCGAGGCTCCGCGTGGCACCGCAGAGGTGGTCCCCTGCGTCCCCCGCAGCGGACAGTGCCGCCGCCGTCTCGCAGTCGTGCGCGCTCACGGCCTCCAGGTAGGCGCGGACGACCTGCTCCGGGGCGGCGTCCGCCGGTGGCACGGGCACGTCCGCGGTCTGGCGCGGAGGCGCGAGTGCGGCGGCACTGGCGGCCACCCCGGCCCCGACGACGGCGACGACGGCGAGCGCCACCCACCGCCGGGTGCGACGTCGCCCCGGGCGCGGTGCGGGCTCGGCGCCGACCACCATGGCCGGACAGTACCGCTCCCGGGCCGGCCGGGCGACGGCGACGACGGACGAGCCCGACGCGCGCCGGGTGGCGCGGGCCGGGCTCGTCCTCTTCGGGGGACCGGTCAGTCGGCGTCTTCCCAGCCGTAGTCGGGCAGCTCGAAGAAGTCGTCGCCGTCGAGCGTGTCGACCTCGCCGGTGGCCATGGCGTCGATGAGGGACTCGACGCCGGTCCGCACGCTCTGCACGAGCATGCCGTGCAGCTTCTGGCCGAGGTCGTCCTGCTGGCCGCGGACCTCGAACAGCACGGTCGCCGACCCGTTGAGGGCGAACGCCGACCGGCCCTGCCCGGCGTACTCGCGCTCGTCGGGGTGGAAGTACCGCCCCACGGCCGCCAGCGGCGACTGCGTGCCGTACTGCTCCTGGATGCCGTTCGCCACGGCCAGCGCGTACCGGCGGGACCGGTCCTGGTCCAGCAGGGGCCAGTCGTCCTGGTAGGCGGCGCCGTCGTCCACGCCGAGCGGGGGGTAGTCGAGGGACACGGAGATCGGCTTGCCGTCCTGCGGCCCGCCGGTCAGGTCGTCGCAGGGACCCATGTGGTGGAGGTCGACGACGGCGTCGACGGCCCCGAACTCCTCCTGGAGCCCGACGTAGACGTCGCGGATGGTCTGCGACTCCGGGGAGAGGAAGAACCCGGCGTCCTTCTGCTCGCCCGGCAGGTCCTCCGGCCGTGGCACGTAGTCCAGGTCGGGGTTGAAGTCGCGGTTGAGGTCGAAGCCGGGCTCGGCGATACCGTCGCCCGACAGGGAGTGGTACCAGGCGCGCGGCGCCCCGGCGAGCTGCGGGAAGTCGGCGACGACGTCGTCCCACGGGACCACGTTCATGCGGCGGTTCAGCTCGCCGCCGTCCGGGTTGACCATGGGCATCGCGACCAGCGTGACGTTCTCCAGGGCTCGGCGGGTCGCCGGGTCGTTGCCGCTGCCCAGCTTCTTGAGGATGCCCAGCAGGGCCTCGGTGCCGGTGCGCTCGTTGCCGTGGATGGCGCTCTGCACCAGGAGCACGCGGTCGCCCGTGCCGACCCGCGCCGTGTACAGCTCGCGGCCCTGGTGGGTGTGGCCGACGACGTCGACCTGGACTCGTCCGCCCGAGGTCTGCTCCAGCTGCGCGAGCTCGCGCTTCAGCTCCGCGTGGTTGGTCCAGCCTGTGAACTGCGGGTCGTCGAAGGTCTTGCAGGTGCCCTGCTCGTCGGGGGAGGGCGGGGCGGTCCGTACGGGTGCCGCGGCGGCCGACGTGGCAGCGAGGCCGGCGACGGTGGCGCCCGCTGCGAGCGTGGCGACGAGCCGTCGGGATCGAGGGGAACGAAGACGCACGTGAACCTCCGGTGGTGGGTCGGTCGTGGTGCTGGCGGCACGCCGTCGTGCCGGTGAGCAGCATCCTTGCGTCGAAGCGCGAGCCCGGCGCGCTGAGATCGCCCGGGTAGACAGTTGCCTCGGTTTCTGTAATGTTGCTGCAAGGCGACAAGGCCCACTCCGCCCGTCGCCGACGCGGCCACCCGCCGTGCACGACACCCCGGCATCGCCGCCGGGGGAGAGCCGGCGGCCCTTCACGAGGGTCCGTCCGACCCGAAGGAGAGCAGCAATGACGCACGCACGCACCACGCACCGTCGCGCCGGACGAGCGGTCTGCCGCGCCGTCGCCGCGGCCGCGGCGACCGGGCTCCTCGCGACCGGCCTCGCCGCGACGACGAGCTCCGCGAGCCCGCTCGCGACCCCGGCCGAGCCCGGGAGTGCCGCCTTCGTCGGCGCCGAGCCGTCCGCGGCCGCCGACGTCGCGCACGGGGACGTCATCCTCAACCTGTTCCAGTGGACGTGGACCTCCGTGGCCGAGGAGTGCACGAGCACGATCGGACCGGCCGGGATCGACGCCGTCCAGGTCTCGCCGCCGCAGGAGCACATCCAGGGCGCCGAGTGGTGGACGTCGTACCAGCCGGTGAGCTACAAGATCGAGTCGAAGCTCGGCACGCGCGAGGAGTTCAAGGCGATGGTCGACGCCTGCGGCGAGGCCGGGGTCGGCGTCGTCGCGGACGCCGTCATCAACCACACCACGGGCGCCGACCAGGGCGCGGGGACCGGCGTCGCCGGCACGTCGTTCGCCGTCGACGACTTCCCCGGCGTCCCCTACGGCCCGGGCGACTTCAACGACTGCCGCGAGAACATCGCGAACTACGGCGACCGGGACGAGGTGCAGAACTGCCGCCTCGTGTCGCTGCAGGACCTGCGCACGGGCTCCCCGGACGTGCAGGACAAGATCGCCGGCTACCTCAACGACCTCATCGACCTGGGCGTGCAGGGCTTCCGCATCGACGCCGCGAAGCACATGCCCGCCGAGGACCTGGCCGCCATCAAGGGGAAGCTGAGCGACCCGGGGATCTACTGGGTCCAGGAGGTCATCGGCGCGGGCGGCGAGCCGATCCGGCCGTCGGAGTACGTCGGCAACGGCGACGTGCACGAGTTCGACTACGCCCGCCAGCTCAAGTCCGCGTTCGGCGGCCAGCTCGCGAGCCTGCAGGGTATCGCCGACGGCAAGCTGCCGTCCGACCAGGCCGGCGTCTTCGTCACCAACCACGACACCGAGCGCAACGGCGAGACCCTCACGTCCAAGGACGGCGACGCCTACCGGCTCGCCAGCCTGTTCATGCTCGCCTTCCCGTACGGCTCGCCCTCGCTGTACTCGGGGTACACGTTCGACGACAAGGACGCCGGCGCCCCCGGCGCCACCGCCACCGGCGTGGACGACGCCGACTGCGACAGCGGCGCCTGGAGCTGCATCCAGCGCGACCCCGCGGTCGCCGGGATGGTGAGGTTCCACCACGCCGTCGAGGGCACCGAGCTCACCGACTGGTGGGACGACGGCGGCAACCAGATCGCCTTCGGCCGCGGCGACGCCGGCTTCGTCGCCCTCAACGCCGGCGACGGCGAGGCCGAGCACACCTTCCAGACCTCGCTGCCCGCGGGCGAGTACGCGAACGTCGCCGCCGGCGACGACGTGGCCGAGACGTACACCGTCGCCGCGGACGGGACCTTCACCGCGACCGTCCCCGCCCACGGCGCCGTCGCCCTGCTGCCGGCGGGCGCCGACGGCTGAGCGGTCCTGGGAC
>NZ_JBHVBO010000089.1:0-16331 GCF_042668085.1 Isoptericola sp. NPDC057391
GGCGCCGTTGGGGCGTCGGGGTTTTGATTGGAGGGGATTGTGTGGGGGGGCCCCCGGCCGCGCGGGCGGGGGGGGGGGTGGGCGGGCCCCGGGCCGCGGCGCCCCCGACCGGCTCACCACCAGAAAGACTGTGAATGGGCCGCTACATCCTCCGCCGCTCCCTGCTGGGAGTGGCCACCCTGCTGCTCGTGATGTTCGTGCTGCACCTGCTCACGACGTTCGCGATCCAGCTCAACGGCAACCCCGCGCTCGCGTTCTTCGGCGAGCGGGTGCCCACCGACGCCCAGCTCGCCGCCGTCGAGAAGCGCTTCGGCCTCGACGACCCCTGCTACGACCAGGCGGGGAACCCGTGCCTCGGCCCCTTCGTGGAGCGGCTCGGCGCGTACGCGCAGGGCGACTTCGGCACCAACCTGCGCGGACGTGAGGTCACCGACATCGTCGCGACCGCGGCGCCGAACACGCTGAAGCTGTTCCTCGTCGTGACGATCGTGTGGTTCCTGCTCGGCATGGGGCTCGGCACGGTGGCGGCGCGCTGGCGCGGCCGGTCGGCCGACCACGGCATCCGCCTCACGTCGGTGCTGATCGACGCGTTCCCGATCTTCGTCCTGCTCCTGGTGTACCGCTACGTGTTCGCGGTGCCGCTGAACGCGTGGGCCACGCGGACGTTCGGCTCCGAGAGCCTGCCGGCCCTGTGGTTCAGGCCCTCGTTCGACGACGACCATCCGTGGGCGACGCTGCTCGTGCCCGGGATCCTGCTGGGCCTGGCGGGATCGGCGGCGTTCATCCGGCTCGTGCGTGCCAGCCAGCTCGAGTCGTACACCGGCGACCACGTCCGCACCGCTCGCTCGCGGGGCCTGACCGAGCGCCACGTGGTGGCCCACCACGTGGTGCGCAACTCCGCGGTGCCCGTCGTGACCGCCGTGGGCTTGACGTTCACCGAGGCGCTCGCGGGCGCCGTCGTCACCGAGGGCATGATGAACATCTACGGCATGGGCGGGGTGCTCTGGGAGGCCGTCCGCGGCGCCGACGTTGCGCTCGTCCTCGGCATCGTGACGATCCTGGCCGCCGTCACGGTGGTCGTGATGCTCGTGGTCGACATCGCCTACGCCGCCCTGGACCCGAGGATCCGCTATGCCTGAGCCGACCGCCGCCACCACCACCCCGGACGCGCCGGCCGTCGACGCGTCGGTCTCCCTCGGCGGGGACGCCTGGCGCCGGCTGCGCCGGCGGCCGGACGTGCTCGTGTCGGCGGTCGTCGTCGTGTTCTTCACCGTCATGGCGGCGTTCCCCCTGCTGTTCACCAGCACGGACCCGCAGCGCTGCGTCATCGGCGACTCGAAGACGCGCCCGCAGGGGTTCGGCGAGCCGCACCCGCTGGGCACCGACGTGCACGGCTGCGACATGCTCGCGCAGCTCGTGCACGGGGCGCGCCCCTCCCTGCTGCTGGCGTTCGTCGTCGTCGGCGCGTCGGTCGTGATCGGCGTGGTGCTCGGCCTGCTGGCCGGCTACTACCTCGGCTGGGTGGACACGGTGGTGTCCCGCACCATCGAGGTGTTCCTCGTCGTGCCGCTGCTGCTGGCGGCGCTGCTCCTGCTGTCCCTGTTCCGCCAGGTGAGCGTGGGGAGCGGCGCGTTCGACGTCATCCTGCTACCCGCCCTGGTGCTCACCCTGTTCGGCTGGATGGGCTACGCCAGGTACGTGCGCGCGGCCACCCTGGAGGCGAAGAACCTCGACTACGTCACCGCGGCCCGCGCGCTCGGTGCCTCCGACCTGCGGATCATGGTGCGGCACGTGCTGCCCAACGCGATCGGCCCCGTGACGGCGCTGGTCCCCACCGCGATCGCCGGCGTCATCAGCGCGGAGGCCGTGCTCGCGTTCCTCGGCATCGGCGTCCGACCACCCGCGATCAGCTGGGGGATCATGATCACGACCGGCGCGGAGTGGGTGACCGGCGGCTACCCCTACCTGCTCCTCTTTCCGCTCGGGTGCCTGATCCTCACGGTGCTGGCGCTCGTCGTCCTCGGCGACGCCCTGCGCGACGCCCTCGACCCGAGGCTCCGGTGACCGCCATGACCGACACCCTCGTCACCCCGTCCGACGCCGAGCGGTCCACCGGCGACGTCCTCCTCGAGGTGGAGGACCTGGCGGTCGAGTTCCGCTCCGACGACGGCACGGTGCGCGCCGTCGACGGGCTCGGCTACCGCGTCGAGGCCGGCCGCACGCTGGCGCTGGTGGGCGAGTCCGGCTGCGGCAAGTCGGTGAGCTCCCTGGCCGTGATGGGGCTGCTGCCCCCGACGGCGCGCGTCGTGCGGGGCAGCGCGCGCTACCGCGGCACCGACCTGCTGGCGCTCTCCGCGTCCCAGCACCGCGCGCACTGTGGCACGCACGTCGCCATGGTCTTCCAGGACGCGCTGGCCGCTCTCAACCCGGTGCACACCGTGGGCTACCAGCTCACCGAGTCCCTGCGGGCGCGGACCGGGACGTCACGGCGCGAGGCGCGGCGGCGCGCCGTCGAGCTGCTGGACCTGGTCAAGGTGCCGAACGCGGCGCAGCGGGTGGACGAGTACCCGCACCAGTTCTCCGGCGGGATGCGGCAGCGCGTGATGATCGCGTCCGCGCTGGCCCTCGACCCGGACGTGCTCATCGCGGACGAGCCGACGACGGCGCTCGACGTCACCGTGCAGGCGCAGGTGCTGCGGCTGCTGGCGGAGATCCAGGCCGAGCGGCAGATGGGGCTCGTGCTGATCACCCACGACCTCGGGGTCGTCGCGGGCGTCGCCGACGACGTCACCGTGATGTATGCGGGCCGGGCCGTGGAGCACGCGCCCGTGCGCGACCTGTACGCCGCGCCCGCGCACCCCTACACGCGGGCCCTGCTGCGCTCGGTGCCGCGGCTCGACGTCGTCGACGAGCGCGCCGGAGGCCGGCTCCCCGTCGTGCCGGGCCGTCCGCCGGCTCCCGGCCGCGTCCCGTCGGGCTGCTCGTTCCACCCGCGCTGCGACATGGCCCGCGACCTGTGCCGCACCGACGAGCCGCCGCTCGACGGCGTCGCACCGGGCCGGTCGTCGGCCTGCCACTTCGCCGCCGAGCTCCTGGGAGGCGCCCGTGCCTGAGAACGCCCGCACCGACGCCGATGCCCGCACCGGTGCCGACGCCCGCACCGGCGCCGCCGCGCCGACGACGTCCGGCGACGTCGTCCTCGAGGTGCGCGACCTGGCCAAGTCCTACCCGGTGCGCCGGGGAGTCGTCCTCAAGCGCACGGTGGGCCAGGTGCAGGCCGTGGACGGCGTCTCGCTCGCGCTGCGCCGCGGGCGCACGCTCGGCCTCGTGGGGGAGTCCGGGTCGGGCAAGTCCACGCTCGCGCGCGTGCTGGTCGGGATCGAGAAGCCCACGCGCGGGCAGGTGCTCGTCGACGGCGAGGACGTCTCGACGATGTCGCGCGCCGCCCGCCGCGAGCTGCGCCGCAACGTCCAGATGGTGTTCCAGGACCCGTACACGTCGCTCAACCCGCGCATGTCGGTGGGGGAGATCGTCGCCGAGCCGTTCCGCATCCACCGCGACGCCGTCCCCGCCGGGGGCCGGCGCCGCGCCGTGGCCGAGCTGCTCGAGCTGGTCGGCCTCGACCCCGACCACGCCCACCGCTACCCGCACCAGTTCTCCGGCGGCCAGCGGCAGCGCGTCGGGATCGCCCGGGCGCTCGCGGTCAGGCCGCGCGTGCTGGTGTGCGACGAGCCCGTCTCCGCCCTCGACGTGTCCGTGCAGGGTCAGGTCATCAACCTGCTGGAGGACCTGCAGGACGAGCTGGGGCTGGCGTACCTGTTCATCGCGCACGACCTCGCGGTGGTGCAGCACATCGCGGACGAGGTCGCGGTCATGTACCTGGGCCGCGTCGTCGAGGAGGGCGACCGGCCCGCGGTGTACGACGACCCGCACCACCCGTACACCCGGGCGCTGCTGTCCGCCGTGCCCGTGCCCGACCCCGCCGCCCAGCGCGACGACGAGCTCATGCTCGAGGGCGACCCGCCGTCCCCCGCCGACCCGCCGTCCGGCTGCCGCTTCCACACCCGCTGCTGGCTCGCCACACGGCTCGCCGCACAGGAGGGGGCCGCGGGCGACGGGCCGGACGCCGTGCCCACGCGGTGCCGCACGGAGGACCCGGTGCTGGTGCCGCTCCGCCGCCGCAGCGACGCGGGCGACGTCGCCGCCCGCGGGGCCGCGACGACCGTGCCGCACGCCGCGGCGTGCCACTTCGCCCGGGAGGCGGCGGCTCTCGGCGGGCGTCCGGCGACGAGCACCGAGCCCGAGCCCGACCCCGACGACCACGAGCCCGGCGGCGGCAGCGTCTCCGTGCCCGAGGCCGTCTCCGACAGCCCCGTCCTCGAGAGCAGGGAGCGCTGACCGTGACCGACCGCCGACCGACCGTCGTGCTCGTCCAGAACTCCCCGCACAGCGGCCCGGGCCGCCTGCCCGACTGGCTGGAGGCGGACGGCGCGGCCGCCGTCGTCGTGCAGGGCGCGGACCTCGTGGCGCAGGTCCCGTCGCTCCCGGGCGCAGGCACGGGCGGCGTGGACGGGCTCGTGCTGCTGGGCGGCGGCCTGCTGCCCGACGAGGACGAGAGGGCCCCCTGGCTGCCGCACGAGCGGGCGCTCGTCGCCGAGGCGCTGGAGGCCGGCGTCCCGGTGCTGGGCATCTGCCTGGGCGGGCAGGTGCTCGCGCACGTCACGGGCGGCACGGTGACGGGCCGCTCGGGCGAGACGGAGAAGGGCCTGTGCCCCGTGCGCCTGCTCGACGACGCGGCCGACGACGCGCTGCTCGGTCCGCTCGGGGAGCTCGCCGAGGGCGGCGAGGTCCGCATGGTCGAGAGCCACGTCGACTCGATCACCGGGCTGCCGCCGCGGGCCGTGCACCTCGCGACGAGCGACGCGTGCGGCGTCCAGGCGTTCCGCGTGGGCGACGTCGCGTGGGGGCTGCAGTTCCACCCCGAGGCGGCGCCGGAGCGCATCGGCACCTGGGACGCGGACGAGCTGGCCGAGCTGGGCTTCGACCGCGACGAGCTGCTCGCCGCCGCCCTGGAGCGCGCCCCCGAGAACGAGAGGCAGGCCCGCGCGCTCGCCGCAGCGTTCGCCGCCGTCGTCCACGACCGTTGTGGGTCCGCGACACGCCCTCGACCCGCCGAGGAGGAGGGCCACGAGCCCACCCACAACGTCTCGGGGGTGCGCTGATGGTGAGCACGGGCACGCACTCCGACGGCGTCCCGGTCGTCGCGTACCAGGTGCGGCGGGCGGGCGGCGAGGTGCTCGCCGAGCGCGACGCGGACGCGCCGTTCTACGCGGCGTCGACCGTCAAGCTGGCCGTGCTGGTGGCGGCGGCCCGCGCGCTGGACGCCGGCGAGCTCGCGCTCGACGAGGAGGTGGCCAGCGCCGACACGTTCACCTCGCAGGTGCCGGGCGAGCCCGACTACCGCATCGAGCCCGACGACCTCGACCCGGGGATGCCCCCGGCGGGCACGTTCATGCCCCTGGGCCTGGTGGTCGAGCGGATGATCGTCGTCTCGTCCAACGAGGCCACCAACATGGTGATCGACCTCGTCGGCCTCGACGCGTGCAACCAGGCCCTGGCCGACGTCGGCGCCTCCGGGAGCGTCGTCGGGCGCAAGTACAGCGACCTCGCCGCCGAGGCGCGGGGGGACTCGCACCGCACCACCGCGGCCGACCTGGCGGGGCTGATGTCCGAGCTCGTCACCGGCAAGCTCGCCGGGCCGGAGCGCACGCTCTGGATGATCGACCTGCTCGCGCGCCAGACCGACCGGCAGCTCACCGCCGCGGTGCCCGAGGGCGTGCCGTACGGCTCCAAGTCCGGCTGGGTGGACGGCATCCGGCACGACGTCGCGTTCGTCGGCACGCCCGGGCCGGAGGCGCTGGTCGTCGCGGTGTGCACCCGCGGCTACGACGAGGCGCACGCGGAGGAGGCGCTGCGGGCGCTCGGCTCCCTCGCGGTCACCCTGGCCAGGGTGGGCTGATCAGGACGGCGCGGCTCCGGGCCTCGCCGACGCCACCCACATCGCCGCTGCCATCGTGGCGAGCACGCCCGCGACGAGGGCCAGCGGCGCCGTCCAGCCGTGCGTCGCCTCGTGCACGGCGCCCATCACGGTCGGGGCGAGCACCGCGCACCCGTACCCCGCCGTCTGCACCACCGCCGACGACCGCCGCGCCACCGCGACGCCCGGGCTGCGCTGCGCCACGAGCGTGAAGATGACCGTGAAGTTGCCGCCCTGGGCGGCGCCGGCCAGGCCCACCCACAGCCACCAGAGCCCGGGCGCCAGGAGCAGCCCGAGCGGCAGCGACAGCCACATCGCCGCCATCGCGACAGCGACGGTCCGCGCCGACAGGCCGCGCGAGAACGCCGCCGGCACGAGGAACGAGCCCAGCACCGCGCAGAGCTGGAAGGGCGCGGCGGCGCTGCCCGCACCCGCGGCGGTCATGCCGAGCCGGTCGTGCAGGATCTCGGGCAGCCACGCGGTCACCGCGTAGTAGCCGAAGGCCTGACCGGCGAACGCCACCGACAGCAGCACCACGAGCCGCCGCACGGCGGACCGGGCGTGCGGGTCGAGGGCGTCGAGCTCGGCGCGGGCCGACGGTGGCCGACCGCGGGCGCCGCCCTCCCCGCGCGGCGCCGCGGCCCGGCCCCGGGCGGCGAGCCGCCGCCCCGCGGGCACCCAGGCCGCGATCGCGACCACGGCGAGCACGCCCCACCCCGCGAGCGCCCACTGCCAGCCGAACGCCGTCGCGAGCGGCACGGTGAGCATGGTGGTGAACGTGGACCCGAGGTTCATCGTCGCGCTGTACGCGCCCGTCACGGCGGCGGCCCGGCGACGGAAGTCGCGGGTGATGACCACCGGCACCGCGACGTTGCCGATCGTGATCGCGACGCCGAGCACCGCGCTGCCGGCCAGCGCCGCCGGGACGGAGCCGGCCGAGCGCAGCAGCGTCCCGGCGAGGATCCCCGCCATCGAGGCGCCGAGCGCCAGCTCCGGGCCCGCCCGCGCCACCAGCACCGACGCCAACGGCGTGCACAGCGCGAAGCAGAGCACCGGGACCGAGGTGAGCAGGCCCGCCCCCGCGGGGGTGAGGCCCAGCGACGCGGCGACGTCGTCGACCACGGGCGGCAGGGACGTGATGGGGGCGCGCAGGTTGAGCGCGACGAGCAGCAGCGCCGCCAGCAGCAGGCCGGCGCGGGCGCCGTCGTCGCGGGCGGAGGGGGAGGGGTAGGACGTCACGCGGCGGGCATCTCCGGGAGGGCGGGGTCGGGCGTCACTCGTCGAACTGCGCGACGACGGTGCGCAGCAGCGCGGCGAGCTGCGGGCGCACGGCGGAGGGCAGCGCGTCGAGCACGCGGGCCTCGACGTCGAGCAGGTCGCTCATCGCCGCGTCGACCCGCTGCCGGCCGGCGGCCGTGAGCTGCACGAGCACGCCGCGCCGGTCCGACGGTGCGCGGTGGCGCTCCACCAGCCCGCGCTCCTCGAGCCGGTCGATGCGGTTGGTCATGGTGCCGCTGGTGACCAGCGTCTGCGCGACGAGGACGCCGGGGGACAGGCGGTACGGCTCGCCGGCGCGCCGCAGCGCGGACAGCACGTCGAACTCCCACGTCTCCAGGTCGTGCCGGGCGAACGCCCCGCGCCGCGCGCGGTCCAGGTGCCGCGCGAGGCGGCTGACGCGCGAGAACACCGTCAGCGGCTCGACGTCCAGGTCCGGGCGCTCCCGGCGCCACGCCTCGACGATCCGGTCGACCTCGTCGGACCGTGCCTCCACATCCATGCGCCGAGACTACTCCCGGTCTCTCGACGTCAAGAATCTTGACGCGTGTGATCTGCCTCAGGCGTGGCCGGCCTCGCCCTCGACGGTCTCGGTGAGCACCTGCGCGGCGGTCGCGCGGCGCGAGGAGCGCAGCGTGACCCACGCGACGACGGCGACGACGACGGCCACCGCGGCGGCGACCAGGAACGCGGCGTGCACGCCCGAGACATAGGCGCCCTCGGCGGCGCGCGCGGCGACGTCGTCCAGGCCGGCGGGCACGGAGCCCTGCGCGAGGCCCTGGAGGTCGCCGTCGCCGAGGCCGAGCCCGGCGGTGCCGGCGTGGACGTTCGCGGCGACGACGGCGGACATCACGGCGGTGCCCAGGGCGCCGCCGATCTGGATGCAGGTGGACTGGAAGCCGCCGGCGACGCCCGCCAGGTGCACCGGGGCGGAGCCGACGATCGCCTCGGCGCCTGCGGTGATGGTCATCCCGGTGCCCATCGCGAGCACGACGAACGCGGCCGCCATGACGCCGTACGGCGACGTGGCCGAGGAGGTCAGCAGCACCAGCAGGCCGGCGGCGGTGAGGCCGAGGCTCAGGGTGCCGGTGGCGCGGGTGCCGATCCGCGCGACCAGCAGCGCGCCCACCGGGGCGGACACGATCGAGACGGCGGACATCGGGAGCAGCATGAGGCCGGCGTCGAGGGCGGTGGCGCCCCGCAGGTTGATGAAGAACATCGGCAGGATGAACGTCGAGCCCATCAGCACGAAGAAGTTGGCGGCGATCATCAGCCCGCCGGTGCCGACCGTCGTCCCGCGGAAGAGCGACAGCGGCAGCAGTGCGTCGCCGGTGCGCGCCTCGGTGCGCCCCTCCAGGGCGACGAACCCGACGATGACGAGGACGCCGAGCGCGAGCAGCCCGAGCGTGCGCGCGTCGCCCCAGCCCCACGTCTCGGACTGCACGATGGCGAACACGGTGGCCACCAGGCCGAGCGCGAGCACGACGACGCCGCGCAGGTCGAACCGGCCGGTCACGGGGAAGCTGGTGCGGGGGAGCAGGCACAGCCCGTAGACGAGGCCGACGACCGCGACCGGGACGTTGACGAAGAACACCGACTGCCAGCCGGACGACGCCTCGAGCGCGCCCGCCAGCGTGGGGCCGACGGCGATCGCGATCGACGAGACGCCGCCCCAGATCCCCACGGCCATGCCGAACTTCTCGCGCGGGAAGGTGGCGCGCAGCATCGCGAGGGTCTGCGGCATGAGGATGCCCGCGGCGACGCCCTGCACGACCCGGAACGCGATGAGCCCCGCGGCCGTGGTCGACAGGCCGATGGCGACCGAGGCCAGCGTGAACAGCACGAGCCCGGCCAGGTAGAGGGTGCGGTGGCCGTACCGGTCGCCGAGCTTGCCGGCCAGGATCAGCGTGACGGCCAGGCCGAGCAGGTAGCTGTGCGTGACCCACTGCAGCTGGACGAACGTGGTGCCCACGTCGGCGGCGATCGCGGGGTTGACGATCGACACCACCGTGGCGTCCAGGCCCACGAGGAACAGCCCGAAGGCGACGCCGACGAGGGTCAGCGCGGGGCGTCCGCGCAGCGGTCGGCGCGCGGCCGGGGACGCGGTGGCGTCGGGGGCGAGGGCGGGGGCGCTGCTCACGGGGGCTCCTTGGGGAGGGGGCGGCCGTCGACGGCGGACGGCGCGGGCAGAGGAACGACCGGGTAGCACCCGGGCGACGATGATTATGAAACTATAACTACCGCCGCGGCCTAGGATCGGGCCATGCCCGACGAGACGATCGTCACGCCCGGCCTCGCCGACCTCGCCGACGTCGTCGTCGAGCTGGCCCGCCACCTGGACGTCCGCTCCCCGGAGCTGCGCGACATCGTGCCGCTGACCGGGACGGAGGTGGCCGTGATCCGCGAGATCCATCGCACGCCGCGCCCGACGCCGTCGCGCATCGCCGTCGCGACCGGGCTCGCCCGCAGCAACGTCAGCACCGCGCTGCGCACCCTCGAGGCGCGCGGGCTCGTGGTGCGCGAGCACGCCGACGGCGACCGGCGGACCGTCCGGCTGGTCGCGACCCCGCTGGCCGACGAGCACCTCGCCCGCATCAAGGAGTTCTGGGCCCGCCGCCTGGGCGCCGTCCCGGACGACGTGCGCGACGCCGCGCTCGGCGCGCTGCCGGCGCTCGGCGCGCTCGCGGAGGCCCTCGTCGAGCCCCGCGCGCAGGACTCCTGAACTACCTCGGCGGGGGCGGTACTACCTCGGCGTCAGGCGGGCTCGAGCCGCACGACGACGGCCTTGGACACGGGGGTCCGGCTGGTCTCGGCGGTGGCGCCCAGCGGCACGAGGACGTTCGCCTCGGGGAAGTAGGCCGCGGCGCAGCCGCGCGCGGTGGGGTAGGCGACGACGCGCTGCCCGCGCAGCACCCGGTCGACGCCGTCGTGGTACTCGCCGTGCACGTCGACCGTGGTGCCGTCCGCGATCCCGAGCTCGGCGAGGTCGTCGGGGTTGACCAGGACGACGGCGCGGCCGCCCTTGATGCCGCGGTAGCGGTCGTCGTGGCGGTAGATCGTGGTGTTGAACTGGTCGTGCGAGCGGATGGTCTGCAGCAGCAGGCGGCCGGGCGGGCACTCGACGGGCGCGAGCTCGTTGACGGTGAGATGGGCGCGCCCGTCGTCGGTGGGGAAGGTGCGCGAGTCGCGCGGGCCGTGCGGCAGGCGGAAGCCGTTCGGCCGCCGGAGCTTGGCGTTGTAGTCCTCGCAGCCCGGCACGACGCGGGCGATGTGGTCGCGGATCACGTCGTAGTCGCGCTCCATCGCCGCCCAGTCCACGGGGCGGTCCGTCGAGCCCTGCCCGCCCGGCCGGTCGCCGAGCACGGCGCGCGCCAGCCGCGTGACGATCGAGACCTCGGACAGGAGCCCCGGCGCGACCGGCTCGACCTTGCCGTGCGACGCGTGCACCGCGCACACCGTGTCCTCGACGGAGACCATCTGCTCGCCCGACGCCTGCCGGTCGATGTCGGTGCGCCCCAGCGTGGGCAGGATGAGCGCCTCCCGGCCGACGACCGCGTGCGACCGGTTGAGCTTCGTCGAGATCTGCACCGTGAGGTCGGCGTTGCGGACCGCCGCCTCCGCGGCTCCCGTGTCCGAGATCGCCCCGACGAGGTTCCCGCCGAGCGCGACCAGGGCCTTCACGCGCCCGGCCGCCATCGCCTCCACCGTGCCCACGGCGTCGAGGCCGTGCGCGCGGGGCACGGAGAGGCCGAACTCGGCGTCGAGCGCGTCGAGGAAGCTGTCCGGCATCTGCTCCCAGATGCCCATGGTGCGGTCGCCCTGCACGTTGGAGTGACCACGGATCGGGGAGGCCCCCGCGCCGGGCCGGCCGATGTTCCCGCGCAGGAGCAGCAGGTTGACGATCTCCTTCAGCGTGGGGACGGCCTTGGTGTGCTGCGTCAGGCCCATCGCCCACGTGACGATGACGCGCTCGGCGCGCACGTAGCGATCGGCGAGCTCGTCGATCTCGGCGCTCGTGAGGCCGGTGGCGGCGAGCACGGCGTCCTCGTCGAGGTCGGCCAGGTGCTCGGTGAGCGCCTCGAGCCCCGACGTGTGCGCGGCGAGGAACTCGTGGTCCAGCACCGTGCCGGGGGCGGCCGCCTCGGCGTCGAGCACCCGCTTCGACACCGCCTGCAGCAGCGCCATGTCGCCGCCGAGCCGGATCTGCAGGAACTGGTCGGCGAGCCCCGTCCCGCGGCCCGCCAGGCCGCGCACCGTCTGCGGGTTCTTGTACCGCTTCAGGCCCGCCTCGGGCAGCGGGTTCACGGCGACGATGCTCGCCCCGTTCTCCTTGGCCTCCTCCAGCGCGGTGAGCATGCGCGGGTGGTTGGTGCCCGGGTTCTGGCCCATGATCACGATGAGGTCGGCCAGGGCGAAGTCGTCGTAGGTGATCGTCGCCTTCCCGACGCCGATCGTCTCGCCCAGCGCGGCGCCCGTGGACTCGTGGCACATGTTGGAGCAGTCGGGCAGGTTGTTCGTGCCGAAGGCGCGCACGAACAGCTGGTAGACGAACGCGGCCTCGTTGGACGTGCGCCCGCTCGTGTAGAACGACGCCTGGTCGGGGTCCTCGAGGGCGTTCAGCCGGTCGGCGACGATCGCGAACGCCTCGTCCCAGGACACGGGGACGTAGTGGTCGGATCCGGCGGCCTTGTGCACCGGCTCGACCAGCCGCCCCTGCTGCCCCAGCCAGTGCTCGGTGCGGGTGAGCAGGTCCGAGACGGGGTGCTCGGCCCAGAACGACGGCTCGACGACGAGCGGCGTCGCCTCCCACGTCACCGCCTTCGCGCCGTTCTCGCAGAACTCGGCGGGCTTGCGCCGGTCGGGGTCCGGCCAGGCGCAGCTCATGCAGTCGAAGCCGTCGCGGTGGTTCATCGACAGCAGCAGCCGTGCGGTGCGCGACGGCCCCATGTCGCGCAGCGCCGGGACCAGCGCGTGCACGATGCCGGGCACGCCGGCCGCCCAGTCCTTCGGCGGGCGGACCTCCTCGGGCCGCGCGTCGGTCGGCTCGCCGGGCGCGGCCTCCTGCGGCTGCTGCGTGGTCATGCGGCGTCCCCTCTCCGGTCGCTGCGGGCCTCGTGCTCGACGACGCGGTGGTCGCCGGCGTAGACGACGAGGGTCGGGTCGCGCACGAAGCCGACGAGCGTGAGCCCCGCGGAGTCGGCGAGCTCCGCGGCGAGCGACGACGGCGCGGACACCGCGGCGAGCACCGGGACGCCCGCCATGACCGCCTTCTGCGTGAGCTCGAAGCTGGCCCGCCCGGACACGACGAGCACCGTGCCGCGCAGCGGCAGCATCCCCGCCGCCGCGGCCCAGCCGACCACCTTGTCGACGGCGTTGTGCCGGCCGACGTCCTCCCGCACCACGAGCGCCTCGCCGGTCGTGGCGTCGAAGAGGCCCGCCGCGTGCAGGCCGCCGGTGCGGGCGAAGACGTCCTGGCCGGCGCGCAGCCGCCCGGGGAGGGCGGCCAGGAGCGCGGCGTCGACCCGGACCGGGTCGCCGGCGACGTCGAACGCGCTGCGGGTGAACACCGCGTCGATCGACGCCTTGCCGCACAGCCCGCACGCGCTGGAGGTGAAGAACTCCCGGGCGAGCGCCGGGTCCGGCGGGCGCACGCCCGCGGCGAGCGCGACGTCGAGCACGTTGTACGTGTTCTCGCCGGTGTGCGCGCCCGGCACCCGAGGGGAGCCGGCGCAGTACCGGGCGCCCGCGACCTCGGCGCCATCGGTCACGACGCCCTCGGAGACGAGGAAGCCGGTCGCGAGCTCGACGTCGTGCCCCGGTGTCCGCATGGTCACCGCGTAGGAGCGCCCTCCGACGCGGACCTCCAGCGGCTCCTCGCCGGCGAGCAGGTCCTCGCGGCGCGCGGTGCGGCCGCCGATGGTGACGCGCCTGACGCGGCGTCGGACGGTGACGCGGGTCATACCCGCAGGCCTAGCAGACCCCCGCGCCGGGCACAACGGCAGCAGGTCGGCGACCGCCCGCGCTCGACCTGCCGGGGGCGCGCGCCGCGCCTACGGTCGGGGGACCGGCTCAGACCGGGCCGGACGTGTTCAAGGAGGAGCACCATGGCAGACACGAACCGCGCGGTCGCGTACAAGGGGCCGGGCGAGGTCGACGTCATCGACATCGACTACCCGACGTTCGAGCTCAAGGACGGACCCGGGGTGAACCCGGCGAACATCGGCCGGCAGGTGCCGCACGGCGTGATCCTGAGGACCGTCGCGACGAACATCTGCGGGTCGGACCAGCACATGGTCCGCGGCCGCACGACCGCGCCGAAGGACCTCGTGCTGGGCCACGAGATCACCGGCGAGGTCGTCGAGGTGGGCCGGGACGTCGAGTTCGTCCAGGTGGGCGACCTCGTGTCCGTGCCGTTCAACATCGCGTGCGGACGCTGCAAGAACTGCAAGGAGCGCAAGACCGGCATCTGCCTCAACGTGAACCCGGACCGGCCGGGCAGCGCTTACGGGTACGTCGACATGGGCGGCTGGGTCGGCGGGCAGGCCAACTACGTGCTGGTGCCGTACGCCGACTGGAACGTCCTGAGGTTCCCGGACAAGGACCAGGCGCTCGAGAAGATCATGGACCTCACGATGCTGTCCGACATCTTCCCGACCGGCTTCCACGGGGCGGTGACCGCGGGCGTGGGGGTCGGCTCCACCGTGTACGTCGCGGGGGCCGGGCCGGTGGGGCTCGCCGCCGCGACGGGGGCGCTGCTGCTGGGCGCCGCCGTCGTCATCGTCGGCGACATGAACGCCGACCGTCTGGCGCAGGCGCGCTCGTTCGGCTGCGAGACGGTCGACCTGACGAAGGGCGGGCCGGTCGAGCAGATCGAGCAGCTCCTGGGGGTGCCCGAGGTGGACTGCGGCATCGACGCCGTGGGCTTCGAGGCGAAGGGGCACGGGTCGGACTCGGGTCACGAGGCGCCGGCGACGGTGCTCAACTCGCTGATGGACGTGACGGCCGCGGGCGGCGCGCTCGGCATCCCGGGGCTCTACGTCACCGGCGACCCGGGCGGCATCGACGAGGCGGCCAAGAAGGGGTCGCTGTCGCTCAGCCTGGGCACGGGGTGGGCCAAGTCGCTGGCGTTCACCACCGGCCAGTGCCCGGTGATGAAGTACCACCGCGGCCTGATGCAGGCGATCCTGCACGACCGCGTGCACATCGCGAAGAACGTCAACGCGAAGGCGATCACCCTCGACCAGGCCCCGCAGGGCTACGCCGAGTTCGACGCCGGCGCCGCGACCAAGTACGTCATCGACGCGAACGGCTACCTCGACGGCAAGTGACCCAGCGACGGCGGCTGCGTCAGGCGTCGTGCTCCCGGAGGAAGCCGTCGACCAGCGGGAGCACCCGGTCGGGGAGCTGCCACAGGACGCCGTGGCCGCCGCCCGGGACCACCTCGACGCGGGCGTCGCGCACCTGCTGGGTGACGCGGCGGCCCGCGGCGACGGGGTCGCCGAGCCTCGTGTCCGCGCCGAAGAACGCCAGGGTGGGGGCGGTGATCGCGCGGAGGCGGTCGTCGGGCAGCGGGCTGGGCCACGGCGTCCGACGGCGGTAGCGCATGGCCGTGCGGGCGAGCGCGCGGTCCTCGTCGGTGAGCGTCACGCCGGGGGTCAGCCACGCGTCGAGGCGCTCGAGGTTGCGCGCCGTGGGGAGGGCCGCGGCCCGGACCATCCTCGAGATCACCTTCCGGTCGGGCTGCACCAGCGCGGTGATGCCCTCGCCGAGGACGAGCGCGCCCACCCGGCTGGTGGCACGGCCGCTCGCGCCGGACACCAGCAGCGCGGCGAACCACGCGCCCTCGGAGTAGCCGAGCACGTGCGCGCGCTCCAGGCCGAGGCCCTCGAGCAGCTGGGCGCCCCAGGCGGCGTAGTCGTCGGCCGAGGCCAGCGGGGCGGTCTGCTCGCTGCGTCCGGCGGTGCCGACGACGTCGGGCGCATAGACGACGCGGTCGGCGGCCAGGCCTGCCACGACGCCGTGCCAGCTCAGGCCGGTGCCGTTCAGCCCGTGCAGCAGCACGAGGGGCGTGCGGGTCCCGGTGCCGGAGCGGCGCACGACCGTGGGGCCGTAGGCCGTCTCGACCCGCAGGTCGTCGGACGGCAGCGGCCAGCGTGCCTCGAGGTCGCGGTACGCCGCCTCGTACGCGGCGCGCGCGGACTCGCTGGTGAATCGGCCTGTCGACGGCATCGGGACCTCCTGGTGCGCGGTTGATGATATGACCGTACCATCAACGTGGTACGGACGTATCATCACCACCGGCAGTCCACGAACCACCGACGAGGGGAGGGCCCGTGCCGCGACGGGTGGACCACGACGAACGCCGCCGCCAGATCACCGACGCCTGCCGCCGCGTCGTCGCGCGCGACGGGCTCGAGGCGGCCACGTTCCAGGCCGTCGCCGCCGAGGCGGGGGTCTCCGTGCGGCTCGTGCAGTACTACTTCGGCCACAAACACGGGCTGCTCGTCGCGACCCACCGCGCGGTGATCGAGGGGTCGGCCGCGCGGTTCGGCGGCGGGCCGCCCCCCGGCGAGGGTGCCGGGCCGCCCTCGCCCCGCGCCGTCCTGCGCGCCGTGCTCGCCGCCCTGCTGCCGCTCGACGACGCCCGCCGCGCCGACGCCGTCGTCCTCGCCGCGTTCCACGCCGCCGCCCTGACGAACGAGGCGATCGAGCCGGCGGAGCTGCGCGGCGCCCCGCGGGCGCTCGTCGACGTCGTCGCGGCCCAGCTGGTGCGGGCGCGGGGTGGCGAGGCCGGCACGGGGAAGCAACAGGGCACGGACGACACCGCCCGCCTGGACGCCGAGCTGGTGCTCGCGTCGGCCGCGGGGCTGACCCAGGGGATCCTCGCCGGGCACGTGGACGACGAGACGGCGCTCGCCGTCGTCGACCGGCTGCTCGACCACCTCGTCGACCCTGCCTGACGCATCGAGCGTGCTGAAAGGTTCCTCATTCGAGCCGAATGAGGAAACATTAAGCAACG